>DATHGE010000073.1:0-12305 GCA_035317805.1 Flavobacterium sp.
GTAATCAGCGGCCTGTTGTTCGCCGGTCCCCAGATTAGCGGATTCTGCAACCCCGAATTTTGGAGGAGCAATGAAGTGCCCAGCGTATTGTCGTAGTCATACGGAATAAAGTAGGCTTTCCCGTTGCCCGCAAAATAGAAATAGAAATTGTTCGCGTTCACCCAATAGTCGTCCCACATTCCCAGCATCACACTGGTCGCATAGGTCTTCATAAAAAGCCGGATGTCCATTTTGCTGCTGATCCAGTTCTTGAAATCAGCTCCGGTCTTGGTATTGAGATCGGCGATAAACTGCTGGAGGTTGGCTTTTGCGGCCGGAAGATTGTCGTCGTTTGTTTTGAGGTCGTAGGCGTAATACACCGAAGTGTTGGGGTTCAGCGTGACATCTTCGATACCCATGCTGGCGGTCTGCACAAAATTGGCGCTGAGCCCGTCTGAGCCATAGCCGCCTTTCCACAAATCGCCGATGGTTGGCGTCCAATAGTTTTTCCGGAATCCGATATAATCCTCATCCACATGCTCAATCATCGCATAAACGCCATAATTGGCCAGCGTTGTGCCGTCCACTTTGATCTTAACCCTGGTGTACGAAGCCCGCGGTGCCGTCCATACGCCATAACGGCGAAAGAGGTCGTAGCTGTATATTTCGCGCGCATAACTCGAATCGTCCTTAAACCATTTGAGGTCCAGTTTATTGCGGCCCGCAAAAAGCTGGTTGGGACGGTTCTTGGAAAAGTCGAGCGCAAAATGGCAATGGTGCCAGTCGGGTGCTGAAGTGCTGTGGAGTTCGCCCGTATCGCCTTCCGGACGGCGGCGGCTCGTATTGCCCTTGAGCTTCAGCGCGATGCTATCGAGCTGGGTAGTCTGGCCGTTGAGCACATACGTGAAAGCGGCGGTGACTTTCTTTTCGTTTTTGGGATTGAGGTCGTAATTGGTGAGCAGCTTGTTCCATTCGGCCACAGAGAATTGCAGCGTAATGGTTGGGACTTTATCAATGCTGAAAAGCGTCTGCGGGTCGATATACGGATGCTGCGGCTGACCGACTCTCGCAAGACTTTCTGTTGTGTCGCTGCCGGTTGTCGGAACCAGTTGGTAATCTTCCGAACAGGAAAGCAACAGGCAAAAAGTAAAAAGGAACACCAGCTTTTTCATGGTCGGCAGAAATTTAGGCTGCAATATAACAAATACGCCGCTTGACAGGATTTATTTAACAGTTAAAGAGCTGCGTTGGAAACGGAGAGAATGGTTTAGTTTTTGGCTATTACATTTCCGCTTCTTTTCCTTTCTCAAAGAAATTGACATAGAAGAATTCGTTTGGATTGAGGCTAAGGTCTGTAAAAGTCGCTTGCAATACTGCGGTTTTCTGCTCCAGATTGTCGGTGTCGTGAAGCTTAAGGAACGCGACAAAATGGTCCAGGCTTTCAAACTTGAAGCTGAGTTTCGTATTGAGCGAATACGGCGTAATCTTGAAATCCAGAGGCCTGCCCTCGTGTTCCTTTTTTTCTGTAAGGCTGTGGAAACCTTCCTTAATCAGCGCGTCGAGAATATTCTTGAAGTTATCGTTCATGGTTGTCGTGTTTCGTGCTAATTTACGAAATAGTGTTTATAGATTTTGGCGGATAACTTATATGTTTAGGCTAATGAAATGAAATCCATGTTGTCACTTCGGGTGATTTTAAATGCGCAGCGATTTAAAATCGTATCACATGTAATTAAAGGCAATCTGTCCGGACTTCTCGATACTTCGCAATGATTGCCTGTCGGCACCATTGCTCAACTCGAAGTGACGGTCTTGGGATGAATGTTGTTCCTGCCGTCACTTCGGGCGATTTTAAATGCGCAGCGATTTAAAATTGTATCGAGAAGTAATAAAACAAAAAAGCCCGTCAATAACTGACGGGCTTTAAAATATTTCTAAACCATTTTTACCAGATTTTCACCCGTTTCTCAGGAGCGAGATACAGGGAATCGGTTGGTTTTACATTAAACGCTTTGTAGAATTCGGGAATGTTTCTAACCGTCCCGTTAACCCTGAATTTAGACGGCGAATGTGGGTCGGCCGCCACCTGGCTTCTGAGTGCCTGTTCGCGATCCTTGTTGAGCCAAACTTGTCCCCAACCAAGGAATACACGTTGCTCGCCCGTAAATCCGTCCAGTACCGGCGCTTCTTTTCCGTTAAGGCTCATCTTATAGGCTTTTATGGCGATGCTGAGTCCGCCAAGGTCACCGATGTTTTCACCTAAAGTGAAAGCCCCGTTCACATTCAGGTCAGGGAATACTTTGAAGGCACTGTATTGTCCGGCCAAAGCGCCTGTTTTTTTCTTGAATGCTTCGAGGTCGCCCGCAGTCCACCAGTCGCGCATCATACCGTCGCCGTCAAAGGTCGCGCCCTGGTCGTCAAAGCCATGTCCGATTTCGTGTCCGATTACCGCGCCGATTCCGCCATAATTCACAGCGTCGTCTACATTGAGGTCGAAGAAAGGCGGCTGCAGGATCGCTGCAGGGAATACGATCTCATTGAGTCCCGGATTGTAATAGGCGTTCACCGTTTGCGGATTCATGCCCCATTCGGTCTTGTCTACCGGTTTCCCGAGTTTGTCCAGGTTGCGTTGGTATTCGAAAGCTGTCGCCTTGCGGTAGTTTCCGTAAAGGTCGGCCTTGTCGATTTTCAGTTTCGAGTAATCGCGCCAGTGGTCAGGGTAACCGATTTTAGGATTGAACTTGTTGATTTTTTCCAACGCCTGTTTTTTGGTATCCGGACTCATCCAGTCCAGTTTCTTGATGCTTTCTTCATAAGCCTTCAGCAGGTTTTTCACTAAAGTCACCATGCGTTCCTTAGCCTCAGGCGGGAAATGTTTCTTCACATATTCCTTGCCCACGACTTCACCAAGATTGCCATTCACAGCTTCCACGGCACGACGCCATTGCGGACGCTGTTCGTTGATTCCGTATAGTATTTTTCCGTAAAAGGCAAAGTTTTCTTTATCGAGTGCACTGTTCAATTCGGTCGCACTTCTGTGGATGACGCCCCATTTCAGGTAAATTTTCCAGGTATCAAGCGGCGTGCTTTTGATAATGTTGTTGAGTGCTTTTGTATAGGCAACTTGCGAAATGACGACGTTTTTGAGATTGTCCAGTTGGGCACTTTTCATAAACGCAGCCCAATCGAAATCAGGCATCAGCTGTTTCAGATCTGCCACGGCATATTTGTTATACAATGCCGCCGTGTTGCGCGTGTCTTCCTTTTTCATGTGGCTGGAAGCCAGCAGCGTTTCAAGCGCCATGATTTTTGAAGCGTTTGCAGCAGCGTTTTCGATTCCGGCAAGTGCCAGCATCGTCTCGATATGTTTGACGTATTGGCTGCGGATTTCCTTCGACTTGGCGTCTTGCAATATATAATATTCCCTTTCCGGAAGCCCGATTCCGCCCTGCCATGACATCATGATGTAATGGTTGGGATCTTTAAAGTCCTGTTGGATGCCGAACGAAAACGGGGCAAGCGTCCCGGTCCTGTTGGCTTCGCCAAAATGCGCCGCAAGATCGCTGTAGTTTGCAATGGCGTCGATGCTTTTGATTTCGTCCGCAATCGGGGCAATGCCTTTTGCATCGCGACCTTTCGTGTCCATGTAGGACGCATAGAAATCGCCGATTTTCTGTTCATCCGAACCTTCGGCAGCGTTGCTTTTGGCCGCCGTTTCGATAATATCCTTTACATCTTCCTGCGATTTGTCGTAAATCGCATCGAAGGCGCCGAAAGAAGATTTGTCTTCGGGGATTTTCGTATTTTTGAGCCACGTTCCGTTGACATAGGCTTCAAAGTTATCGCCCGGCTTGACGAGCGTGTCCATATTTTTCTTGATGATTCCGGACAGCGTCGGCTGTTCTTTCTCCGATTTATTGCAAGCCTGCAGCAAAAGGACTGAAGCGGCAATTAAAGACAGCCGCAAAGGGTTTCTGGTTATTGTCATAATTAAATTCTTGTATATTTAAAAAGGTTTGTCTCTTTGTAAGCCAAATTGTTACAGCGCCAAAGATAACGAGTTGATCGGATTGTTGGTTATCCATTTTTCACTTGTTTAAGCGTTTTCTGAAAAAAGTGCGGGATGTGGATTATTTACGTGAGGGATGGAAGCGAAATCTTTTATTTACTGAAGCGCAGCAGAAGGAAATAAAAATTTAAAGCGAACAGCCCGACCCGAAGGGACACGCCCGGATTCTTAATCTCTATTGGTTTTTAATCTAACTCCACACAAATATGATTCAATTTTTCCAGAAGTTGGATTATGGTATTTGCCTGAAAGTTGGTGCCCTCGATCCGTAGGATATTATCACAATCTTCAAGGTCAAAATTGATTTTGCGCCCAGGGTACTCATCCGAAAGAATATATATAATCTCGTTTGCCTTTTGCAGGTTTTGTATGTTGGTTTTAAAAATCCGTATCATATTTAAATAAATTGACTTATTTTTTCCCTGCTTTCCCGAATGGATTGCATGAAATCCCCAGATTGAAATAAAACGCAGGTTTGGGCTTCGCATCAAAAATATAATCGTTATAAGATTCGTTTTTGTCAAATATTCGGGCACTAGGAACAATTTTTACGCCCGTTTTCAGCGTGCCGATAAAAGCACCAAATTTGTGTTCGTAAATGGCCCCGGGGGTTATTTCCAGTTGCCTGAATTCGTAGGTTTTGTCCAAATGATACAGGTAAAAAGAAGTATTGTCCATTTCGGCGCCTACAGCAATTCTTCCGTTTGCCAGGACATCTTTTTTGATCATGGCTTTTTTAGGCAATATGACATCCACAATCCAGCCATTTATAAATTTGTGCTCGTATGCAAAAATGGGAAGCGCCGGAATTTGCGAACCCGGATCCATGATCGCAGCCAGCCCCAAACTTATTTTGGTTTGCATATTGGCTTTCAGCACGATTGTTCCTGTGAGCATACCGCGCACTCTTTCGAAATGCCGGTTGCTTCCGTCCACAGATACAGTAGCCGAATAAATCGTCATTTTATTCCATAATTTTGAAAAATAAATAAAATTGAGTGCTTCGGAATGGTAATGAAAGTTGCCTTTGTCGTGGTTTTCTGCCGATAGTATTGACACTGGATTTTCCGTATTTATGGAGGTGTAACGGTAATTCAGCGTTGTGCCCAACAGCCATTTTTTCTTTTTGATGAAATTGGCATTAACACTCGCTTTGAGTTGATCAAAACTTTCGACTTTGTTTTCAGGTAAACCGGCACCGTGCAGTTCAGACGAATACGTATACGGCGAAAGGTGGGTATATTCGATATTGAAATCGCGTGCTTGTGGAAATTTGTCGGCTATAGAAGCCATTACTTTTTGAGGAATGCTATCTCGTGTTTGTGCCGAACCAATGCTTGCAAATGAAAGAACGGTAAAGGTTAACGTTGCTTTTTTGAATATCATCATATAAAATTAATTTGCCGATAAAAGATTAAACAGCACAAAGAAAAACAGAATATTTCTACACATTTTATTTTTTATACCAAACCCGGTATATTTTCTACCAAATAAAGGCATAGTTAAAATTCGTATAATAAAAAGCAGGGTTTGTATAATTTTTAAGGACGTGGTTTGGGATTGTTTACTTTTGTTGTCGGTCTGAATTTTATAAAGATGATATGAGCAATAATGCATCACAATTGAAAGACAAACAGGTTATCAATTTTCTTGTAGAAAACCGTTATCGGTTTTGGCGGCATTTTGCATTTCTGTCAGGATTTTTAATTCTGATATATAATACCAGTTTTCCGCACAGATTTTCCGGGATTTATGAGTATTACAGTTTGTTTTCCATATATATTCTTTTTATTATTATGTTCTATGTAAATATATATGTTCTGGTACCGCTCTTTTTCTTCAGGGCCAGGTATTTATTATATGTAGTGCTGGTGATATTATTGGTCGTCACCGGCTTATCTGTTTTAGGAAATTTAATAGCAATTTTTGAGCCCTACAGGGTAGGCGACCTGTCCGGGCTACAATACAGTAAGGGGCCATATGAAGGAGTGATTATTTCATTTCCGTTCATTTTGATTACGACAACGATAAAATTGTTGCAGAAATGGACAAAAGACAATGAAAGGATTTCCGAGTTGCGCAACCTCACTTTAACGATGGAACTGAACGAATTGCGCAATCAGATCAATCCGCATTTTCTCTTTAATATGCTCAACAACGTAAAAGCATTAATTAGGAGTAATCCGGAAAAAGCTTCTGCGGTTATCATTAAATTATCCGAATTTCTCCGGTATCAGCTTTACGAAAACAACGATGAAAAGACATTCTTAACGTCAGAAATCAACTTTTTATCAAACTTTATCAATCTTGAAAAAATAAGACACGAAGACCTTTCCGTTGCTATACAAAGTAAAACGGATAAGCGAACGCTGAACAACATTTTTGTTCCACCCAACCTGTTTACCACTTTTGTGGAAAATGCTGTGAAACACAGCGTAGACATAAGCGGAAAGGAATCTTACATTAACATCAGTATAGAAGTTGAAAATAAAAAACTGTATTTTGTATGCCGTAATTCCAAAAATCCCGATTATCCTGTTTCCGGCCAAAATCACAGCGGATTGGGACTTGCGAACATCAAAAGACGATTAGAGCTTTTGTATCACGATACATACTGTTTGGAAGTAACGTCTACAGAAAAAGAATACACCATAAACTTAACCATTCCTGTATGACTTGTATTATAGTAGATGATGAGCCGTTAGCCAGAGAAGAAATGCAATCGCTGATAAACGAAGTATCGCAGATTGAAATCCTTGGAAAATTTGCCAATGCACCCTCAGCGCTCGATTTTCTCAAAACCAATGAAACCGACCTTATTTTTCTCGACATCGAAATGCCTTTAGTAACAGGATTGGAATTCGCGCAGAAGTTACCCAAGGAAAGTTTAATCATTTTTACAACGGCTTATTCACAATATGCTTTGAAAAGTTACGAACTGGATGCCATAGATTATTTGCTGAAACCGATTGAGAAACATCGGTTGGAGAAGGCTATAAACAAAGCCATTTTGTATAAACAACTATTATCTAATGATACCGTAAAGAACATCGTTGAAGCCAATACCGATGATTTTTTGTTTATAAAGGCCGACAGAAGATATTATAAAATCGACTTTGCAGATATTAAGTTTATCGAAGGGCTGAAAGATTATGTTGTTATTCATACCCGAAACAAGAAACTGATTACAGCGATGAATCTGAAAACAATACATCAGAAAATTCCGGCCGATACTTTTTTGCGCGTGAGCAAATCGTATGTGGTAAATATAAATGGTATAGAATCGTTTGATAATCATAATATCTATATAGGCGAATCGGAAATCCCTTTGGGGGAAGTATACAAACCGGCATTTTTTACAACGTATTTGGGTGGTTCGCTCAGTCTGGAGTTGTAGAAATGGAGATTGGGAAAAACGATTTCCACCGTCTAAATTCCCCACTATTATGCCATTGCAACCGGATTTGTGAATCCTTCTCCTACATAAAACTATTTGTCTTTTTAGAGTAAAGAGTATAGATCGTATGCATGTTTCAAGTATTAAAAAAGGCCATCATTGCTGACAGCCTTTTGTGATCCCGCCAAGAATCGAACTTGGATCAAAAGTTTAGGAAACTCCCATTCTATCCGTTGAACTACGGGACCGATAAAAAAGCCACTCTTACAAGTGGTTTTCTGCTTTTTGCTCCCTTTCCTGGGCCCGAACACAAAGTAAAAAAGCCAATAAGGGTGCGAAGATAGAGAAAATTTATTTTTATGTATACCGAATTGCGCGCCTTTTTGTTAATTATTTTTTTTGATTTTGGTGTTAATTGTCCCTGAATGACTTATTAACGGATCGCTTAATTCTTCGGATTAGTTGGCGGTTAAAATTCTGATATCTTCCATAATTTCCGATTGGTGTTTCTTTAAAGGAGATAAGGAGAAAAGGGTATGGCTATCGCGATCCAAGGATGTGCTTACCGGTTTCTAAAAATTGAAGAAAATTTAAAATTGAAGCAAATCAGCCGTTTTAGCGCAACAATACGTTAATTAAAACTTTTCGTTAACCGTACATTACCACAACAAAAGTGTGGTTTTACATCGTTTTCGGACGGCATCGCTCCTTGCTGACTAAACAATGTTCATCTTGAACATAAAGAATCTGCGGGAATTATGGATAAATTAGGAATTGTATGGTTTTTATAAAAGTAAATCTTAAAAATGATAAAAATTTACCACTATTTTTATGAGTAATAGATTTATTGTCTAGGAACCTATCATTTAATTGATGAATCATATCAGAATAACGTTTGTCTTTTTGCTTTTGCTGGTATCCGTAAATAATTACGCCCAATTAGGGTTTTGTTCGGGTAGTAAAGGAGATCCCATTTTTAGTGAAAATTTTGGGAACGGAACAACTTACGGGCCGGCCTTACCTGCGGGAACAACGACTTACCCTTTTGCCAACGGCGCTCCAAACGATGGCTTTTATACCTTGTTTTACCATTCGAGTTTTTTTCAGCCCAGCTGGCATTATTCTTTAGACCATACACCCGATGCAACAAACGGCCCTAATGGGAAAATGCTGCTTGTTAATGCAAATGCCAGTACGTCGGGCGACTTTTATAAGAAAATCGTGACGGGATTGTGCGTTAATACGACTTTTGAATTTTCAGCATGGTTGCTGAATTTGTATAATCCAACATCCAATATTTGCGTAAATCAAATCCCGATCAACGTTCGGTTTGAAATCTGGAATTCTACCGAAACTATTCTTTTGGGGTCGGGAAATACAGGAAATATCATGGGTACTCCGGCGCCTCTTTGGCAGCAATTTGCGTTGGTATTTACTACAGTAAGCGAAACATCGGTCGTCTTAAAAATGAAAAACAATGGTGTGGGCGGTTGCGGGAATGATTTGGCAATCGATGATATTTCATTTAGTGCCTGCGGCGATTTGACTACCGTTTCAAGTCCGTCGGTTGTCGGAAACACCTATACTACCTGTAACAACCCAACCTCATTGCAACTGAATGCTTCTACTGCAAGCGCTTCACCTTATTTTTACCAATGGCAAACAAGCATTGACGGGACAACCTGGACAGATGTTTCGGGAGCGACCAATCCGGCTTACACCACGCCTAATTTAAGTTCGTTAACGTACTTTCGGGTCAGGGCAGCACAGGATGCCGCCAACCTGAGCAATGTTTTTTGTTCAAGTATATCTAACATTTTTACTATTTCTGTTTTAGCGGCGCCAAGTCCCGCCACAAATAATGGTGACCAGGTCATTTGCAGCAACCAATCCATACCTGTTTTATCCGTTACTGCAGGAACAGGAGCGGGCGTTAATTGGTATAGTGCGCCTACGGGCGGCACTTTATTGCAGGCCAACAATGCATCCTATACGCCAACAGCTGCAGGAACTTATTATGCGGAAACCTATAATCTCACCACAAATTGTATCGGCAGTCCAAGAACAGCGGTTAAACTTACTGTCGTTCCTTTGCCTGATGCAACAATAACGGGAACCACATCCATTTGCAGCGGAAACTCCGCGGTTGTCAGCTTTAGCGGAACACCCAATGCCATCCTTACTTATACGATCAATAATGGCGCAAGCCAAACGATCACTTTGAATGCATCGGGTGTGGCGGGCATTAATGCGACTGGTCTGACTTCAAATACTACGTATACGTTGACGGGTTGTACATCACCTGATTTAAATACATGCAGCCGTGTTAAAAATGATTCTGTAGTGATTACGCTGAATAATTCCCCTACGGCTTCAATTTCAAGCAATTCCCCGGTTTGCCAGGGATCTTCTGTCACCATTAATTTTACGGGAACACCCAATGCGATCGTTACTTACCATGTAAATACAGGCTCTAATCAAACAATCACTTTGGATGCTGCGGGAAATGCTTCAATCGTATTGACCAACGTAACAACATCTTCATCTTATACGCTTACACAGGTTTCTTTAGGCGGCCCATGTTCGCAAACGTTTTCCCAATCGATTAACGTATCGGCAGCCCCAATGCCAACCGCGTCGATAAGTGCCAGCCCGACAGTGATTTGTTCGAACCAAACCAGTACCATTACTTTTAGCGGAACACCCAATGCGATTATTACCTATAAAGTTGATAGCGGTGCAAACCAAACATTAAGTTTGAATACATCGGGTTCGGCAAGCGTTACGACACCGCCCGGTTTGACTTCAAATAGTACCTATATGCTGGTTAGCGTCGCATTGCCTGGCCCGAACCCTTGCAGTAGTATAATTAACAATGCTGCAACCGTTACGGTAAATGGTTTGCCTACGGCTTCTTTTTCAAGCAATTCCCCGATTTGTTCAGGATCTTCAGCTACTATTAATTTTAACGGAACACCCAACGCAATCGTCACTTACTCAGCAACCGGAAGCGCCAGCCAAACGGTCACTTTGAATGGTTCCGGAAATGCTTCGGTAACAATTCCAAATGTGACGTCGACAACGACTTATACGCTTAGCGGAGTTACTGCTGCCGGGGCAAACGGATGCACGAAGGCGCTTACCCAATCGATTGCGGTATCGGCTGCCGTAATGCCGACAGCTGCAATAAGCGCCACTCCGACGGTAGTTTGTGCGAATCAAATAAGCACGCTTCATTTCAGCGGAACACCCAATGCCATTGTTACTTACGCTGCAATTGGAGGCATTAATCAATCTATAACTTTAGATGGTGCGGGACTTGCTTCTGTACCCACATCTTCTTTATCGGTTAATACGACGTATCAAATCTCCAATGTCACTTTGGCGGGTTGCAGTCGGGCACTTTCTAATCAGGTCGTTATTTCGGTCAATCCGACGCCGATTGTTACGTATACCGGTGATCTAAATTATTGTGAAGGTGAGCCTGTAGCCATCGCTTTATCATCAAATATTGCGGGAACGACTTTTAGCTGGACGGTTAACCAAAACGGAACTGCCGGAGCCATTTCGGGGAGTGGAAACCAAATAGCCCAAACCGTGGCATTGACAGGCGCTTCCGCCGGAACCGCAACATATACTGTAACACCTTTTTACAATGGTTGTGCGGGAAACCCCATAACGATAACCGTTACCATTCATCCTTTGCCTGTTCCACAAATAACGGACGGCGTGATCTGTACGACAGGTTCCGCCCCAACATCAAGCCAATTTTATACTTTAAATACCAATCTAAATCCTGCCGATCACAGTTTTCAATGGTTTTTTGGGGGAAGTCAAATTCCGGGTGCATCCGGAAATACCTACGCTGCCAACCAAATCGGCGTTTATACGGTTATTGCAACCAATAGTGAGGGTTGTGTGTCTGTTCCCGTTGATGCGGTCGTAAACCAAATGCCAATGGGCGAAAGTTTGGTAATCCAGCAATCGGCAGCATTCAGTGATGATCCAATGGTTGCCATAGCGGTGGTTGGCGGAGGCGGACCATTTTGGTATCAACTGGATGAGGGTGCCCTTCAATCATCGAACGTATTTTATCCGGTTTCGGCGGGAACACATACCATAACTGTTATCGACGAATATTGCACCAATCTTACGGCAACGGTTACCATTCTGGATTATCCTAAATATTTTACTCCGAATGGCGACGGATTTCATGATACATGGAATATTAAAGGGATCGATAATGCCGTAATATGGATTTTTGACCGGTATGGAAAATTGCTCAAACAAATCAGCACAAATGGTCCGGGCTGGGATGGGACTTACAACGGACGCTTATTGCCGTCAACTGATTATTGGTTCGCAATAGATTATAATGAAAATGGGGCAAATAAAACTTTCAGGGCTCATTTCGCGATGAAAAGATAACGGGGCTTGATATATAATACCATATGAGCGCTTTTTTTGATCTTTCTGTCGGCGGAAGACCCGAAATGAAAACGTTGTAGTTCTGAGAAAAAACACAAACAACTATACAACAACCATACAGAAATATTTGCATTCGCTTTTGAGAGTATCGTTAGTCTTTTATTTTGAGCGATTTATCGATTAATTCTACGATTTTTTAATTTTTAGGTTGTATGGTTTATTTATGTATCAATTACGAATTGTTTAAACATCTTATTCTTTATTTTAGCTTTTGACAAATTTAACTCTAAAAATATGTGATATGAAAAAAATTACTTTATTATTACTGACTGTGCTGCTAAATGCCACTTTTATTTATGCACAGCCTACAACCAATCCCCCTGTTCCTACAAATGCTCAGGCAGACGTAATTTCTGTTTACGCCGGTTCTTT
>DATHGE010000074.1:0-4107 GCA_035317805.1 Flavobacterium sp.
TTGAAACACCCGGCGCCGAATAAACGATATCATCTAATACGATCGCGATGTTGCTTTTTTGCGTGTATGCTTTTCCTGTCAATTCTTCCCAGGCTTTTGCTCCTGCCCCGTTCATCTGCATGGTTACGGAAGGCTTGCCCAATTGGTCGAATGAATCTTTCGCATCGGTTACGACGCCGCCGCTCATTGCTGCACGGTTATCTTTGTTTCCTTTTAATGCGTATAATTCTACAGTCTCAACTTCTTTTTTGGTTTTCTCATCAACTTTTGAAGATGGTTTTCCCCAAACGAATTTGGCGAAACGCTGGTCCGGAGCCAACAGGCTTCTGATATTCTGTCTTTTCAACCAGCCATTGACTACGGCCGTATCTTTTGCATTGACAACGCCTAAGACAGCACCGCCGCCCTGAGCTACGAATTTATCCAATAACGGTCCGAGGTCTTTCGCTGTAGCCGTACTGTCTTTTTCCTTATCGGTCAAAAGGTTGCTGATCGAATCGGTTGCGGAAGTTTTCACTTCTTTGGCATCTACTTTTTTCTCGGTCAGTTTCAATGAATTGTTGGCTGCCATCAGGAAGTTGCCCAATTCGTCGATTTTATAGGTTTCCCAGAATTCAAGTTGGGCAGTACTTTGCAATAATTTTTTGATACGGTCTACATCTTTCGCACCCGGAAGCTCCACAAGGATTCTTCCTGATTCGCCCACTTTCTGGATGTTTGGTTGTGTAACGCCGAATTTGTCGATACGTTTGCGCAATACCTCAAAAGCAGATTCGATAGATTCGTCCACTTTTTTGCGGATGACTTTCTTCACTTGGTCGTCGGTCATTTTGATATCTACGCCGCCTTCGCCCTGCATACTTCTGTTTGCAAAAATATCAGGAGAAGCCAATTTTACCGTTCCTTTTGAAGCAGCATCGAACTCACGAAAAAACACGTCGAGGTAATCTTCATTACCTTGTCTGTTTTTGGTGGCGTTTGCCAAAGCTTCGTTTAAGATCGGGTTTTTGGATTGGTTGGCCAGTCCTTTAATAATGTCTTTAACCGAAATCTGAAGCTGGACGTTGATTCCGCCTTCAAGGTCAAGACCTTTATTTATTTTCTTGTCTTTAACTTCATTGTAAGTAAAGTCGGTAAACCCAAGATTAAAAACTTTCTCTTTTCCGATTGAATCCAAATACTTCAATTCTTTCTCAGAGTCACCTTTCGCAAATTGCTTTGCGTCGTTCTCGATATTCTGAGAAACGAATGTGAAAGAAAGCTGGTAGATACTTACCAATGCAAATAAAATTGCAAAAAATTTAACTAGTCCTCTATTCTGCATTATTACTAATAATTAATTAATTTTTGTTTGTAATATTTTCAATCGTTGTTAAAAACATGCTGAATTTTTAATTTTAAAATCAAAATATAAAATTTCAGGATATTCCCATTTTTTTAAACCGAGCAAATATATAATTTACCTTATGATTAACCAATTTATTTATTGATTAATCTCAAAAAAAAGACTGCAAGTTTGCAGTCTTCTCTGTATATTATAAAAAACCTTATGCTAAAACCGATTTGAGGTCGGCGTTCATGTTGCGGACCGCGTCTGCGCTTTTGGCAAACAACGCTTTCTCAGCCTCGTTTAAATTGATGTCGAGGATTTTTTCGATCCCGTTTTTACCGATTATACAAGGTACGCCGATGCAGATATCGTTCTGTCCGTATTCGCCTTCGAGGAAAACAGAACACGCGATCATTTTCTTCTGGTCGTTCAAAATGCTGTCTACCAGATACGCTACCGAAGCGCCCGGGGCATACCAGGCAGAAGTTCCGAGCAAACCGGTTAAGGTCGCGCCGCCAACCATAGTATCGGCCGCTACTTTATCCAATTGTTCCTGCGATAAGAATTCGGAAACCGGAATCCCATTATAAGAAGCCAGCCTTGTAAGCGGAATCATCGTCGTATCGCCGTGACCGCCGATTACCATTGCCGAAACGTCGTTAGATGGTTTGTCCAAAGCTTTAGACAAATAGTATTTGAAACGCGAACTGTCGAGCGCGCCGCCCATTCCGATGATTCGGTTTTTAGGCAATCCGGTCGCTTTTAAAGTGAGGTAAGTCATCGTGTCCATTGGGTTTGAAACCACTACGACAATCGTATTTGGCGAATGCGCCAAGACGTTTTCGACAACGGTTTTTACAATCCCGGCATTGATTCCGATCAATTCCTCACGTGTCATTCCCGGTTTTCTCGGGATTCCCGAAGTGATTACGACCACATCGCTGTTGGCTGTTTTCGAATAATCGTTGGTTACGCCCGAAACTTTGGTGTTCCAGCCAGAATTGGTGGCGCATTGCGAGATGTCCATCGCCTTGCCTTCTGCAAAACCTTCCTTGATATCGAGCAAAACCACTTCGCTTGCAATTCCTCTGTAAGCAATCACATCAGCACAGGTTGCTCCTACATTTCCTGCTCCTACTATTGTAACTTTCATTTTGTTTGAGATTTATGTTTGTAAATTATAATTCGTATTGTAATGAAATATTCGTATTGGCAAATTTACCGAAAGCAAAGTCCGCCTGTGCGAAAAAACGGCCAAACTGGTATCTTCCTGAAACTTCGCCGATAACATTGGTTTTGGTCTTTGAAATTTCCGTCAGGCGCGAATTGACGTAAGCCTGAACCGGAACAATGAGTTCGATGGTTCCTTTTTCGCCGCCCACTTCATAGTTGATATCACTCAGATTGCCGATGATTCCGGCCATCGCTTCAAATCTTTTCCATTTCTTTGAACCGTTGACCTGAAACTGATAGGTGTCGACAAGCCCTGTAATTTCATTGAGCCCGAGCGAACCGAACCGTTCCGTTTGCGCATTAAGGAAGCCAAAGCTGATTTCTTCTTTCGAAAATCCTGCAAATGCAGAAAGATACAGGTTCTTAGCCTCCAGCTTTTTAAAATACTGACTCAGATTGTGTTTGATTCCGGCGCCATAAACCTGGTAATGTCCTTTTTTAAGTTTGACGTTATAGGAATATTTTGCAACAATTTCAGTTCCATACCAAAGTCCGAGCGACGCCTGGATGTACGGATAAACCACCGTTTCCATATTGATTCCCTCGGGCGTTTTGACACGCACCTTATTCGCTTCGGTCTCATCGCCGATATAGCCTACCAGGTAAATCTGGTCGTCATTCCCTAAAGCGGTCGGCACTGTCGCCGAGCTTCTGCCGTCTTCTATCGTAAAGAAAGAGAAATCGCTGTTGCTGACTTCAAATTTACGGTTGCTTTTGGGTACAAAAAAAACATTGGTATGAAGACTGACGCCAACATCCCAAAGTTTCTTTTTTTGCGGGGTAACCACCCAACCCGATGAAGCCTGATATACAGCCGCATCGGTCGCCGGCGTGATAAACGTATCCGAATACCACAGCGCATCGTTGAGGAAATTATTGACATCGAGGATACTTGAAAAGTCTTGCGACTTCGCTTCATTTCCCGACAGCAGGCAAACCAAAAAGGCTAGTATTTTAAAGCGGTGCTTATGCATCAATGTTGGCATAAACCGCGTTCTTCTCGATAAATTCCCTTCTTGGCGGAACCTCATCGCCCATCAGCATCGAGAAAACCCTGTCGGCTTCAGCCAGACTGTCAATATTTACTTGTCTCAGCGTACGGAAACCTGGATCCATTGTCGTTTCCCACAACTGCTCCGCGTTCATCTCTCCAAGACCTTTATAACGCTGGATACCTGCGCTTCCGCCCATTCTTTCGTTGGCGGCATCACGTTGGTCATCATTCCACGCATATTCTTTCTTGTTCCCTTTTTTCACGAGATACAAAGGCGGCGCGGCAATATATACGTGGCCTTCTTCGATCAACTCCTTCATGAAACGGAAGAAGAACGTTAATATTAAGGTTGCGATGTGGCTACCGTCGACATCGGCATCACACATGATGATGACTTTGTGGTATCGCAATTTTTCAAGGTTCAATGCTTTGGAATCTTCGGCAGTCCCGACGGTTACGCCGAGCGCCGTAAAGATATTCCGTATCTCCTCGTTTTCGAAAACCTTGTGGTGCATCGCTTTTTCGACATTCAGAATCTTACCTCTCAAAG
>DATHGE010000075.1:0-4271 GCA_035317805.1 Flavobacterium sp.
CACAGGAAATCCGGAAAAGAATTTTTGAAGAAGTCGGCCTAACGGCTTCGGCTGGGATTTCAATCAATAAATTCATCGCCAAGGTCGCTTCGGATTACAACAAGCCCAACGGACAGAAAACGGTCAATCCCGATGAGGTGATTTCTTTTTTGGAGGAACTGCCAATCGGGAAATTCTACGGCGTCGGGAAAGTGACGCGCGAAAAAATGTACCAGCTTGGAATTTTCACCGGAAAAGACTTAAAAGAAAGGACGCTCGAGTTCCTCGAAAAACATTTCGGAAAATCGGGAACCTATTATTATTACATCGTGCGCGGCATTCACAACAGTGAAGTGAAACCCGAAAGGACGGCAAAATCGGTAGCGACCGAACATACATTTAATGAAAACCTGACGTCGGAAATCTTCATGCTCGAGAAACTGGAAGTCATTGCCGAAGAGCTCGAACGGCGGCTCAAACGGTACAATATTGCCGGGAAAACAATCACGCTCAAAATCAAATACAGCGATTTTACCTTGCAGACGAGAAGCAAGACGCTGCATTATTTCATTTCCGATAAATCACTCTTGTACGATACCGCGAAGGAATTGCTGTACCAGGAAAAGATGAAGGATTCGGTGCGGTTACTTGGGATTTCATTGAATAATTTGAATACAGAAGTGAAGAAAACGGTTGCGGTTCAATTGAAATTTGAGTTTTAAATTAAAAACCCTGACAGATTAAATCTGTCAGGGTTCTTAAATATTTTGAATACTGTGGCCTATTCCATTTCTGAAACGCGCAAGGTATTTACCATTCCTTTATCCGTTACCGGCATTGCTGCCAGGTTAATGAGGAAATCGCCTTTTTCGACGAAACCTTTATCTCTTGCCATCTGGTTGATATCCGTTACCGTATCGTCGGTGCTGACGAATTTGTCGTAATAGAACGATTTAACGCCCCAAAGCAGGTTGAGCTGCGTCAGAATCCTTCTGTTGGAAGTAAACACCAGAATGTGTGCCGATGGGCGCCAGGCGGAAATCTGGAAAGCGGTATAGCCGCTGTTGGTCAACGTACAAATCGCTTTCGCCTTGATTACATTCGCCATCATCGCCGCGTGGTGGCAGATCGATTTCGTAATGAAACGTTTCGTCCTCACCTGTGGCGTATTCTGTGGGACCTGGATCAGAGGAGAATCCTCAACCGCCTCAATAATCTGTGTCATTTTTTCAATCACCTGGACCGGATAATTCCCGACAGAGGTTTCCCCCGAAAGCATCACGGCATCGGCGCCATCCATAACGGAATTCGCAACGTCGTTCACTTCAGCACGCGTAGGTGTCAGGCTCGTAATCATCGTTTCCATCATCTGTGTCGCGATAATCACCGGAATCCTTGCCGTTTTAGCGCGGTTCACTAATTTCTTTTGGATCAAAGGCACTTCATGCGCCGGGACTTCCACACCCAAATCACCGCGGGCAACCATCAATCCGTCGCAGAAAGCTACGATCTTGTCGATATTGGCAACGCCTTCGGGCTTTTCGATTTTGGCGATGATTGGAATTTTATGGTCGGAATGTTTGGCAATCAGGTCCTGCAATTCCATTAAATCTTCGGCGGTCCTTACAAACGAAAGTGCAATCCAGTCGACTTTTTGCTCAATGGCGAAAATCGCATCCTTGATGTCTTTTTTGGTCAGGGCCGGAAGCGAAACTTTCGTGTTCGGAAGGTTGACGCCTTTTTTGGATTTCAGCGGCCCTCCTTGGATAACGCGGCAGACCACTTCGGTTTTTCTGTCGGTTTCCACTGCTTCGAACATCAGTTTTCCGTCGTCGAGCAGGATTTTTTCACCCGGATTGACGTCTTTCGGAAATTCCTTGTAATTCATATACACGCGTTCTGCCGTTCCCGGAACATCTTCTGCCGTCTGGAACGTGATCAGGTCGCCTACATGAACGACCACATCTTCCTTCATCACGCCGACGCGCAATTTCGGTCCCTGTAAATCGCCGAGGATGGCAGTGGTATATCCGAATTCGTCATTAAGGCCTCTGATGAGGTCGATCTTTTCTTTTACATCATCGTAATCGGCATGCGAAAAATTGACCCTGAAAACATTTACTCCGGCTTCGATCATGTCTTTCAGCACTTCTCTTGTGCTGCAGGCCGGGCCGAGTGTAGCTACAATTTTGGTCTTTTTGTTTGTTGGCATTTTTAAAAAATTAAATTGTTTTTTGATTTTATTGTGGCCGGAATGACAGTATAAACCGTCGAAATCCGGTTGATGGATTTGATTTCCTTAATGATTTCTTCGATATCGAGATGGTCGGAATTGTTTTCAATTTTGAGGAAATAATCTACTTTTTTGAGTTCGGGAAGCAAATAGACTTTGGTGGCGATTTCGACATTGGTATCGAGGAAAAGGTTCTGCCCGGTGCTTTTTTTGCGAACGATAATCTCATTCTTGTTTGGGATCAGGCTCCAGAAAATATCATTGGCACGATCGTCAAAAACAAACTTCGGGAACATGGCTTCGCCCTCTTTTATGGTCACGCCGATCTCATCGCTGCTTTTGCTTAAGATGACCGACAATTTCTGGTTGATAAAATAAGCGAGGCGATAATCTTCTAAAGTAGAATGAATTGCAATAAGGTCATAATCAACTTCATCGAATTCGTCAAGATGCAACTTAAGTACCGCCATTTTTAAAAATAAATAAGCGGTAAAGATAACACTTCTAGCTGAGAATTACCATCAAAAAAATCTGACTTAACGATAATTTAGCAACGAAATCGTTATAGTTTTAAGAAAAAAGGATTATTTATTGTCAATCTTTTGCTGAAATGCAAAATAGGCCCTTTGCGAAGCTTTTTCTTCCGCTTTCTTCTTGGAAGACGCGCGCGCTTTTGCAACCACTTTGTGGTCGATGCTTAATTTGACGCCAAAGAGCCGTTCGCCGGTAATCCCGTTGTCTTCAAAAACATCATAATGAAAGGGTTTTTTCTCTTTTTGGCACCATTCGATCAGCAGGCTTTTGTAGCTGATGACTTTGCCTTCAAGCTTGGCAATATCGACATAAGGAACGACGACCCTTTTCTGGATGAACTTTTCGCAATAAGCATAACCCTGGTCAAGGTAAATCGCGCCTACCAATGCTTCAAAGACATTGCCATGGATATTCTCCCCGAAATGGGAAGTCGGCACTTTGCTTTCGATGAACCGGATCAGATCAAGGTCGCGTCCAAGTTCATTAAGGTGCTCGCGGCTTACGATCTTGGAACGCATTTTTGTAAGGTAGCCTTCATCGCCCATCGGGGCTTCGTTAAAAAGATATGCGGCGATTACTGAACTCAGCATCGCATCGCCGAGAAATTCCAGTCTCTCATAATTGACCGGATTTCCCTTGCCATCGGTCTTATTGGAAGAACGGTGTGTGAATGCTTTTTCGTAATATCCGATGGTTTTGGGCCTGAACCCGAGAATTTCTTCAATTTCGCTAAAAAAAATCCCGTCCTCATTGGAACGGGATGATTTCGCAAATATTTTTTTAATAAAACGCATTTTATTAGGCTTCTAATTTTTTAAACAGCACGCAGGCATTGTGTCCGCCAAAACCAAAAGTATTGCTCATGGCTACTTTCACATCCCTTTTTTGAGGTTTGTTCAGGGTCAGGTTTAACGCAGGGTCGATATTTTCATCTACAACCGTATGATTGATCGTTGGCGGAACGATTCCGTGTTCCATCGCCAAAATCGATGCAATCGCCTCAATCGCACCGGCCGCACCAAGCAAATGCCCGGTCATCGATTTGGTCGAGTTGATGTTGATGTTTTTCGCATGTTCGCCAAAAACCGCGCTGATCGCTTTCAGTTCGGCTACATCGCCCAAAGGTGTTGAAGTTCCGTGTGTATTGATATGGTCGACTTGCTCGGGTTTCATTCCGGCATCTCTCAACGTATTGTTCATTACCGCAATCACGCCAATTCCTTCAGGGTGCGGAGCCGTCAAATGGTAAGCATCCGAAGACATTCCGCCGCCGCCAACTTCACAATATATTTTCGCACCACGCGCTTTCGCATGTTCGTAATCTTCGAGAACCAAAGCACCGGCACCTTCACCCAATACAAATCCGTCACGTGTAGCGTCGAATGGCCTTGAAGCCGTTTCCGGACTTTCATTTCGTGTAGACAAGGCGTGCATCGAATTAAAGCCGCCCATTCCGGCAATGGTAATCGCCGCTTCCGAACCGCCTGAAATAATCACGTCGCACATACCCAGACGGATGTAATTG
>DATHGE010000076.1:0-18007 GCA_035317805.1 Flavobacterium sp.
GTGGATCCCAAAAAGAACGAAGTCCGCGGTCGACCTGTCGGCGTAACCGTACTTCCCGACGGATCCATGCTGGTCACCGATGATAAGACAAATATAATATGGCGTGTGAGCGCGCAATAGCAGATTAATGAAAGCCGTTCCGAAAGGACGGTTTTTTTATGAAGTTTAAAAATTAACCTTCAGCCCTGATTTTCTCACGGTGCATCTGGCCCCAGGTACTCAATGCTTGCATCACATCATGAAGCGTCTCGCTGTAGGAGGTGAGTTCATATTCTACGACCACGGGAACACCCGTGTTTACTTTCCTTACGATAAATCCGTTCAGCTCGAGATCTTTGAGTTCACCCGAAAGCACTTTAGCTGAAATTCCATTAATCGTGCGCTGCAAATCGTTGAAACGGTTGTGGCCTTCTGCAAGCGCAATAATAATGCGGAGTTTCCATTTTCCGCCAATGACATATAAAGCATCGCCGATGGCGGTTAATTTTCCCTGACAGGTTTCCTGTGATATTGGTAAATCCATGATTGAAATTGAATTATGGTAACTTGAAGGTAACTACTAACCTTAAGTATACTGCTAACTTTTGAATAGCAAATGTACGTAATTTTACACTCTCATTCAAAATTAAATAAGATGAAAAATATATTGCACGTTATTTCAAGCCCACGCGGCGAATCTTCATTCAGCATTAAACTTGGGAATTCTATTGTGGAAAAAATTCAGACAGCCCATCCCGATAGCGTCGTTACGACGACCGACCTGACCAATAGTGTTTTGCCGCATTTGTCCGCATCGCACCTCGCTTCATTTTTTACACCTGCGGAACAGCGAACACAAGAAAATAAAGAAACGATACGGGAATCCGATGCAGCGATTGCCGAGGTGCAGCAAGCCGATTTCATCGTGATTGGATTGCCGCTGTATAATTTCAGCATTCCATCGACACTAAAAGCATGGATTGACCATATCACCAGAGCAGGAATTACCTTCAAATATTCTGAAAACGGCCCGGAAGGATTACTGAAAAACAAAAAACTATATATCGCCATGGCTTCTGGCGGAATCTATTCCGAAGGGCCGACGCAGGCGTATGATTTTGCAACCCCGTATCTCAAAAGCGTATTCGGATTTTTGGGGATTACTGATGTTGAGATTATTCGTGTTGAAGGGACGTCAATTCCAAATGTGATGGAAACCGCGCTCGAGAAAGGAATCAGTAGTATTGCGGTTTAAGCATTTCCATTCAATGAAAATAAAAAAAACGAGGCATCCGAACCTCGTTTTTTTATTGGATTGATTTTTACTTAATTTCAAGCGGCGCCTCCTTTGCTGATGCGATCAACTCTTTTAATTTAAGTGCATTCACAATTCCGGATTCGCTCGCCGTATTGTTGAAATAAATGAAAACCTCCCTGCAGTCATCATTCGACATCAGGACATTGGTAAGAGCGCACAATTCTTCGGTACTGTAATCAGAATAGAAAAGCTTCGGCCGTCCGTGAAGCCTGACGTAGGCGCTGCAGCTTTGGGAAAGAATGTCTTCAGGAAGTTTCGGATAACTCACGCTGCAAAAGACCAGATTGTTTTTCACGAAAGTGGCATAGACTTCATTGTTCCACCAACTTTTGTTTCGGAATTCGATTATATTCTTAAAATCGGGATTCATATGTTGTACAATAATCTGTAGCCTTTCCGGACTGTAATCAAAAGAAGGAGGCAGTTGAAATAAAACATAGGCCAGTTTTTCCTTAAGCCCTTCGCGGCAGACAGTATAGAACTCGGCGATATCATCATCGCAATCGATAAATTTCTTAAGATGCGTAATCGTTTTGGGTGCTTTTACAGAAAAAAGAAAATCCCCGGGAACCTTATCATGCCAATTTTGCAGGCTTTTGATTGTCGGTTTCCTGTAGAAAGTGCCGTTGAGCTCATAGGTTTTGAAATGTTTTGTATAATACTCAAACCATTTGCTGCGCGGCAAATCTTCGGGATAGAAAATGCCTTTCCAATAACTGTTGTTGAAAGCGGAGAGGCCGATATGGATATCCTGTTTTCTCATTTGTACAGTTTCTGACAATTCTCGCAATAAAAACTGCGTCGTTTTTTAACGCCTGTGTATGCTTTAATGAAAGGAAGATTGCATCGCAGGCAGGTTTTTTTGGTATGAGCGAGCCAGTGCTTTCTGAGTTCAAATTTTTTCTTCCATTCGAGGAACTGGAAACAATATACTTTCGCTTCCTCAATAATTTCATTTATTTTCTTTGTCGGAATTTTTCCTGTTTCCGATTCAGGATGTACGCGCACGCGATACAAAACCTCATTCTTGATGATGTTTCCGACGCCTGCGAAAATATCCTGCTCGAGCAGCGTGTCGCAAATTAGCTTTTGAGGAATGGCTTTGAGTTTGGACTTTGCTTTTTTCGGATCCCAATCCCGATTCATTACATCGCCGCTCCAGTCATAATGCAGGTTGATATCGCCTTCGAGGATTTTCACAGAGCAGGAGTAAAAGTTGAGTTGGCCGTTGTTGAATGTCAATCCGAGGCGAACCGGAGTTTCTTTCGTTTTATCCACCAAATAACTGCCGAACATCAGCATATGGATACGCACGGTAAAACCATCGAAGCCAATGAGGAAATGTTTGCCCCAACTTTTAAAAAAGTTGACCTTTTGGTGGTTGAGCCGGTCGAGATCTATTTTAGTATTTCCCGAAACGGAAATGACTTCCCTTCCGGAAAACTGCTGGACTTCTTCTTTCAGGATGACGATGGATGGACCTTCAGGCATGGCAACAGCGTTATAATTACTGATGTAAATTTGGGCAATAACCCGAAATTATGCCTTATACGATTGCATTGCTGAAATTGCAACATTTACATCTGGAAATCACTTTCGCAGCGCTTTTTGGATTTGCCTGATGCAGAATGTTATCGCAAAATAATTGATCGAAAGGAAGAGGAACAGAAGGAAAGCCATTGCGGCTATTTGGAAAATACTGATTATAATTCCGGATTTGTGAGGTGCATTGTCTAATGAAAATCCGATGGCCGACAGGCCGATCGAAACGATGGCGATAACGATCAATACGGTTTTGGTTTTCATGGCCTCTTTGGATGTTGGAAGATCAGTTTTCGATTAATTCAGGGCATTGACCCGCAACTGCAATTGGTTCAGCAGCACTTGGTATTTGCTAATTTCGATCAGGTCTTCATCCTCATCGGAAAAATCGAGCAACTCATCAAGCTGGTCAGACGCTTCGGCCAATTTATTATTGGCGCCCTCATAATCCTTTTTCGCAATCAGATCAATGATTTCCTGAACGTCTTTTTTCAAACCGCTGAATTTATTCTCTTCCATAACCAATGTTTATTTGTTTTCGGGATTGTCCGGAGCATGGTATTTTTTGATGATTGCCGACAGCTTTTCCTTGCGCAGTGCTTCGGCGCCTTTAGCTTTTTGCTGTGCCTTGTGCAATTTATCGTTATGCTTTTTGATGTTTTTCTCGTTGTTCCGTCCCATAGTCAAAGTGCTGGATGCGAAATTACGAATTTTATGCTTGTCGTAGAATTATCGCACCTGATTTATAGGAAAGAAGCAATCCTCTCTGGTTCCGAGAACGCCCAGGCTGATCAGGTCGCTATAGAGATTAAACTTTATGGTATCGCCGGTAGTGAGTTGCACCAGCGTTTGTATATTTCTCACCGGAGGCGTAATATTAATGCCGAGGACGCCAAGATTAGCGAAGGAGTTTCGTGCAACCAACACATTGTTCTTTAGGATTCCCACACCGAAATTTATCGCTACGCCAATCGTATTGTTGGCTTTGATCTGCACACTGATCGCATAAATGCCATTCTGCTGGGCGGTAAAGGTATTGGTTGCCGTACTGAATTCGTTGTTAAGGTCGAATTCTTCATAGTCGAAAGGAACTTTTTGTGTGCCCGAAGAAAGCGCCAGGGTCTTATCGGCGGGGGTTGAAAAACTGCCTTTCACAAATGATTTGAGGTAACTGTTTACGATTTGCTTTGCACTGACGCGGGCGACATCGCCGTTGTTATTGACTACGAGAACGGAATCCTTGGCGGAAGTTGCGTTGGGATTGAGTCCGGTTTGGCGAACACGCAGCGTTCCGTTTACATCGAGCATTGCAGTCGGGTTTGTGGTTCCGATACCAACCTGGGCCAGTAAACACAACGGACATAGGAATAATATCCAGATTGTAGGTTTCATTTTCGTTCAATTGGGTAGGTAAACGTACGAAAAGCAATTTATAAAATCGCAATATGAGATTTTAATAATAGCAATATGTCAATTTTGAAAGTTTTTTCACATATTATGTAAACTATAAATTAATAGGCAATTGTACTTTTAGGACGCCCCTAAGTCTGTAAACATGAAAAACTCAAATAACGCGCTCCCTGATGATATAAACCGTATCGGCATGCCTGCGCTTTCTCCAATTGAAGAAAGAATCCTCAACATTTATTGGCTTAAAAAAGAGCTCGAAGAATTCCTTCCGCAGATAGCGAGCTATGCCATGCCGCAGGAAATTGCCGCAATTGCGCTATCGCAGTTGGCTATCATGGAAAAACTCCTTGTCCTGTCGCTTTATGAACAATATAAAATTGATAACGATCCGGACAATGAGGATTAGTCTTTTAGCGGTTGTTCATTTGGAACAGCGATAGCATTGATTTTTTTCTGTACCATCTTATGTACCCGGAAAATCAGAAAGATCGACAGCAGCGTAACACAGGCGATGATGTAACCGAGGATGTTGTAATTCTCGAGCGGACTCGTTTTTGTCTGCTGGTGGACGACATATCCGGCACAGACGGCTGCAACTCCACCTGCAATTTGCTGCATTGATGAGGTAATCGCCATATAGGCGCCGCGGTCTTTCGCATCCGGAATTCCGGTATTCAGGGTTGTCGCCGGAACCATACGGCTCATAATTCCCATAAAGAGCACCATATTGATGACGATGATTTGCCACATCGGTATCGGGGGAAGGTTGGTATAAATGATGACCATAATGATCGAAAGCACCGAACCTCCGGCAAAAAGATAAAACTTATTGATCCGGTCGCTGAGTTTTCCGATGACCGGCATGATAAACAAGACGGCTATTCCTGTAAAGAAAAAGATTACCGGCAGCTGTTCCTGGGTGATTTTGATATTGTTCACCAAAAAGGCACTTCCAAAAGGCTGCAGCATAAATCCGCCTACGGACAGGATGGCGACGGCGCTAAAACCCACCTGATAATTCTTATTGCTCAGCGTATGCCAAAGATGAAGGAACGCATTTTTATCCGATTGCAGCTCGAGGTGTTTGTTTACGGGCTGCATTTTCCAAATCACGGCGACAAGAATCAGGAACGCAAGTGCTACGATCATCAGGAAAGCCGAATGCCAGCCCCAGAGATTCGCGAAGTAAAGCCCGATTGGGATTCCCAAAATCTGGCTCGTCGCGAAAGCCATCTGGATGAAACCCATAACACGGCCCCTTTGGTTAATCGAAAACAGGTCGGTCATGATCGCCAGCGAAACCGAACCAATGACACCGCCGAAGAATCCCGTAATGATCCGGGCGCACAGCAGCATCAGGTAACTGTTGGAAAACGCACAAAAAGTTGTTCCCAGAATAAAGCCAACATAGAAGAAAATGAGTAATTTTTTCCGGTCGAACTTATCGGCAAAACCCGCGGCCAGCATGCCTGAAATTCCGGCGCTGAATGCGTAGGCCGAAACCACCATCCCAAAATTGGAAGTGGTCATGTCGAGGGTTTTCATGAGAATATCCCCCAATGGCGAAATCACCATAAAGTCGAGGATGATGGTAAATTGTAACAAGGCCAATATGGCGATTATGAATTTCTGGTGCGGCGTAAAAGGCGGTATTTCCAATTTCTGTTTTTCCATGTTTTTTGATTTTTTATTATTTTAATTCCCGGCAATCGTAGCCCAGGATGTTTACGATTTCTATGATTTCTTCGTTTGACATCGATTCGGAGACGACGCGCAAAACGCAATCTACATCTTCTGCATCGATATTCCATTGCACAATTTCGGGATGTGCGTCAAGAACCTTATGGATGCTGCAATTGGTGCAGACCTTGCCGATGTTGGTGCTGAATAGTAATATATGGTCGGGATTCGTTTCCATTGTTGCTATTATTTGGGGGTTATTTGGTCCGTATAGTGGCCAATTTTTATAAAGAGATTTTGGAAATGAAAGTAAAATCCGAAGCTGTTTCTTATTTTTCCGGGTTCATGTTCCAGTGCAATCCCGGCATTCTTCAGTATTCCGTACAATTGGCTTACTTCTTCTTTTGTATCCAATATAAAGCCGAAATGGAAATTTTCAGGATATGCCGAAAGGCCATTCTTATTAAAGCTTTCCGACATCACGGTCAGGATAAATCCGGCCTCATCATGAAGCACCACAAGCGCGTTGTTCCCTTTTTCGGCCACACAGGTAAAGTTGAAGCAGGTTTCAAAAAAATGCCTGGTTCCGGCAACATTTGGTACAGTAATATTGAGATGGTTGAGTTTCATAGGCTGAATTTAAGATTATGGCGTCAATGCCTTTATGACCACTTCAAGCGCTTCGTCGGTCATTTCGGTTGTAAGGATGAACGGTTTTCCGCCCATGCTTTTCCCTTCCATGTGAAAACGCAGCAAGGCATAAAGCGGACCATAGGCGACAGCCCAGAAAACCTCAAATGACAATTCGATAAGCTGCTTGTTTTTCACCGCATTGATAAAGAAATCGCCCATGCGCATTTTAAAATCCGAAAGGCTTTCCCCCAAAATATAATCCCCATGCGGAGAATGCCTGATGATTTCAAAACAGGCAACTTCCAGTGGAAATTGTATGGCAAAAGCGGCGCGATTTTCCCATTGTTTCCGGAGTCCGGTCCTGAAATCCATATCTGAAGAAAAATCTCTCAGTGTCATTGTAAAGAAATTCCTTCCGATGTCGACGCCGATTTTCCGGATCAGATCATCCTTATCGTGGTAATAGATGTATAAAGTTGCCACCGAAACATTGCAGGCCTTCGCCAGCTTGTTCATGCTGAATCCCTGAAAGCCGTCCTGAACGATAAGTGCGATCGCCTTTTCAATGACCAGTTTTTCTTTATTTTCGTCTCTTATGCGCATGATTATTTTTTTGCAAATATAAAATAATAAATGAATGATCGTTCATTTATTATTTTATATTTGCAAAAAAAAATGCAAACTTGTCGGGTTTGCATTCAATAGGAGTTTCGCGGGTTATGCAAAAAGATTGATGCACAGTAGGAAAAACAAAGCGATTACGATTAGAAATTTTGTCTTGTTCATTTTAAATATTTTTAATTATTAATGAATGATTGCGGATTGGAGACTCTTTTTCAAAAAATGTTACAAAATTTTCTTTTCGGATGTACGAGATGATTGGGTTTGGAGCTATGATAGTAAAAGCAAAAAAAATCCCTGAAAAAAACAGGGATTTAAATAATTTAGCCCAACTTTATTTTGCCGGAGGTGTTGTTGCAGGCATTGGCGTAGTCGTAGTGTCGGCCGGCATAGTTTCCGGTGCAGGAACAGCAGTGGTGTCCATTTCCGTAGTTGTGGTTTCTGTTGCGCTTTCTTCAACGGTGGCTTCTTTGTTCTTACAGGAAACCATAAGCCCTGAGGCCAGAGCGATTGCAAACAGAAATGCCCTGAATTGATTTGACTTTTTCATAATGAAAGTATTTAGTTAATTTTAATTTTCAAATGTATCAGAGAATTTGTCAGGCATTCTTATACAATTCTTGAAAATTATTTCATCATCCAAACGGGCAATGCTATTTCCGTGCTTTCTTTTTCTTGCTTTTATATTCCTGCAATTCCTCGGCTTCCTCGATCGAATGGCTGAAGTGCAGGTTTTCTTCCCTGGCGGCGAGATGGCTTAGATGGCGGTAATATTTTTTAATGACTTCCATTTCGTCCTCGGTCATTTCCTCTATATCGATGAGGCGGTTGCTGGCAAAATCATGCGAAGCCACCAGTTCGTTAAGCTTAAGCTGGATGGCAAGCGAATCTTTGTTTTGCGCCTTTTGGATCAGGAAAACCATCAGGAAAGTGATAATCGTTGTCCCTGTATTGATGACGAGCTGCCAGGTTTCAGAATAACCGAAAATCGGACCCGTAAATGCCCACACAATAACAACAGCAAGTGCAAGGCAGAAAGCGGTCGTGCTCCCGGTTGCTTTGGCGGCATGTGAGGCGAAAGTTTCGAAAGCATTTTTATTTTTCTTATGATCTGAATTTTTCATGGTTACTTTTAGTTTGTTATAAAGATAGGCTAAACCGTTTTAAGCGGACGGTAATGGCAGTTTAAAATTGAAACCATTTCGTCTGGATTGTGTTCGAGTTTTTGGAATTCCTTCCATGTTTTTTGAGGGACAAATGGTAATAAAGGCTGTCCGGCTGCAAAAATATACTGCAGATTGTCCTTGATCAGTTCGTCCCATTCTTTATGGAAAGTGAGAATATCATCAGGATAGACCACTTTTCTTTCAACGCCTTCATCCATCGGTTCAAAAGGCTCTTCAAGGTTAAGATAGCCATAATCATCAGTGAGCTGTTCGCCCGGCTGGATGTCACGAATGGCAATCTCAAAATCATATGCTGTAGAAAAACAGCTCGGAATGAAACTGTGGTTAATGTATTTCGCATAATCCCAGCAAAGGATTTTATCGCCTGTGGAATTTGTAAAGCAGTAGGTTTCGAGATAATTTCGCATGAGCGGCGATAATTTTTCAGCCTGCTCAGGCGTATAAATGCTGTCGAGCGAATCCTGAACCCAGGTGATCGTACCTTTCGGAATCAGTTTCGTGGCTACAACACCATAGCCGACGGTATCATTTATAAAACGGATTTCTGTATCTGGATGTATCATTTATGATTTTTTGTGGATTAAAAATAAACAATATTTAAAGTATGGTTTTACAGGATTTTCCCAAAGCTTTACATGGTTTAGCTCCGTTCAGTTCGGCTAAGCCCCGGGTTGGCGGCATTCTCTTTTTCGAGTTTTTCGATCCGAAGATAGCCGATATGCAATTCATCTTCATAAGCAATAGCTGATTTGGAAATTTGCAGCGAAAATTCCCGCCTGAGCAAAGGATTCAAAATATCATGCACATTATGGATATCATCCACATCAATCCCATACTTATCGTCGATATGTGATTCGGCGCCCTTAAAGCCATAATGTTTATAAAACGCCGTCTGTTTGGATATTCTGGCGGCTTCGGCCATCGTTTCTGCTACGGCTAAAATTTTGTAATGGTATTCTTCGAGGTCGTTTTCTTTATAGCCGCCAAGATTGATGAAGAATAAGTGCGCATTGTCGGATTGGTTTTTGTGTGCAACATTGATTTTATAACCGCCAACAACAGTCACTTCGCGCCACGAATCAATATGGATCCTGCCTTTGGCTTCGGGCCAGAAAGCTTTCATCTGCGGTACCAGTTCGGCGAGCGTTTTCCCGATCCCGAAAAAAACATCGTGCTGTTCCGTTAACCGGCCTTCTGGCGTAGCGCCCAATATGGCCATGTATAATTTTGGATTCTCATTCATGAACGAAAGATAAAAAGATTTTTAAATACTAAAATTAGCTTAAATAATTTTTTTGGTTTAATTTTTGGGAATACATTTATAAACAATTAAAACTTTAAAAAGATGAAAAAGATATTCTTACTATTGGCTGTGGTTGGTATGACGTTAACCCAGAGTTGTGAAGGCGATCCGGGGCCTCAGGGACCAACAGGCTACAGCGCTGAAGCAGAGGTTTTTGAAATACGAAATGTGAATTTTGTTAATGATGGCAGCGGATTTTACGGAATCGTTTACGGTTTGAATCCTTCCATTCTTGCTTCCGATATGATTTTAGTCTACAGGCAATCCGGATCATTCAATGGGAATCCAATCTGGGAAAGCCTCCCAAAAACGTACTACTTCAGTAATGGCGAAGAGCTTGACGTCAATTTTGATTTTACCATGAACGACATCAGCATCTATCTCGATTATACCGACCCTTCAGTCCTTACGGCTGATTTTGTGCAAAACCAATTGTTCAGGGTTGTTATTGTTCCGGGATATTTGTCAAACAAAATGTCAAGTACAAAATACGATGATGTGAAGAAAGAACTCAATATCGATGAGTCGGATTTCGCAAAATCAATCAGAAAATAATTTTTAAGTCCATAAAAAAAGGGAATCAATTCGATTCCCTTTTTTTATGCCATTTTTAAAGTTTTGCTTTTTCTTCGGTTGTAACTGTTAGTCTCATTTCCAAAGAACTTATAGCTCATCATCCGCGCCATCAGGTAACTTACGGATGATTCTGCTCCTTGATTCAGATTCACATTGTCTTCTTCGAGTCCGTCAAAACAGCCGCCGGTACACGGATTGTAAATAATCTGCTCGAGATGGTTGTTGCCGAGGAACCAGTTGAATGCCATTTCCATTTTTTCGAGATAGGCTTTTTCCTTAAAGATATCATGAAATTTCCGCAGCGTAATTACCGTATACGCCACATCAATCGGCTGTTCGCCAAATTTCCCGCACAAGGCAGAATCCTTATGCTGCCATGTCTGGTTTGAAATCACTTTGATGCAATCCTTCTCGAAGGTCTTTTCCAAAAGGAAATCAAACGATTTTTTGGCAATTATTTTATAATCCTCATTATCGGTAATCGTGTAGGCGCAGAGTAAAGCCTCGGGCAAAACACTGTTGGCATACGTAAGATAGCTTTCAAACCACAGCCATTCTTCCGAAGATTCATGGCGGTACATCTGCACCAGGCGGTTTGCCAATAATGTTGCTATCTCAACGGTGGCTTCGCTTTCCACAGATCGGTTGTAATAATAAAGCCCTTTGATGATAAATGCCATCGCACGCGGCGAATATATCTTTGTTGCATTTTGTACGGTCCTTTCAAAAAGGGCTTCGGCTTTTTCGGTCATCCGGTAAGGCATGATGGGCGACAATGAAATGAGATAGCCCAAAGCCCAGATCGCCCGGCCTGTCGAATCTTCAAGGTTGACTTCCTCATTTTGAGAGGTGAAATTGTTGTTGAAATCGACATAATTCATAAACAATTCGTCGTTGCGCTCGCAATAAGCGATAAAGTCAAGGTAGATGCGGATGTATTTTAGATCAGATTCGTCACGCGTCATTTTATAATGTTGGCAAACGGCAATCAGTGCACGCGCATTGTCATCGATCGTATAACCCGAATTGATGTCGGGCTGATTGAGGTTTGAAAATTGCAGCATACCAAAATCGGTAGTCATTTTCTGGATGTGCTCCAAATTCAGGTCGGGGTTGCGGTAATGCAGCTCAAATTCGTTTTTCGCAATTTTCTGAAGGAAGCGCGCATGTCCCACGGCCGAATTTTCCCAAGCCGTACAGGTAATTTTATGCAAGCCGTTAAGGATGATATTCTGACGCAATTTCACATCAAACAATAATTTGTTGACGGCTTCGGCCAATTGCTGTGAGTTTCCGAAATCGAATAAGATTCCGGTATTGTCGGACAGCACTTCCTTTGCGTGTGGAATTGGCGTCGAAACCACCGCACAGCCACAACTCAAAGCATAAGAGAAAGTTCCGCTTACCGCTTGGTTCGGGTCTTTGGAAGAGAAAATATAAATGTCGGTCAGCTGCAGATATTCCAGCAATTCATCCAAAGGCAAATATTTATTGATGAATTTGACGTTGTTCTGTAAATCGAGCTCGATGATTTTTCGCTGCAGTTCCTCGCGGTATTTTTCGCCTTCCTGCAAAGCTACGGTCGGATGTGTTTTTCCGATAATCAGGAAAACGATGTCTGGCGAAGTCTTTACGATTGCCGGCATGGCGTCGAGCGTTGTTTCAATGCTTTTCCCCGAACTCAAAAGCCCGAATGTAGAAAGCACTTTCCTGTTTTTCAAACCATATTTTTCCTTGAGCATTTTTTTGTCGAGGTGTGGCACCAGGTGGGTTCCGTGTGAAATGACGGTGATTTTTTCAGCATCCACAATATAATCGCGTTCCAGAATTTCTTCGGCACTGTGCGTCATAACGATAATGCCGTCAGCGGCATCCAGCAAATGCTGCACTTTTTGCTTGAAAACTTCGTCCGGCCTAGGCAAAACGGTATGGAAAACAAAAACCAGGGGCTTATTCAAGGCAGAGACAAATTCGTTAAAATCTTCAACGCTTTCAGAAAAAAGCCCGAATTCATGCTGGATTAACACGATTTTAATATTGTCATCGGAATTGATTTTTTCCGCCAGGTCAATATAAGATTGTTTCTCCGACGTATCGAGGATGTATTTTACCTTTTCCTCGTATTCATGCTTCTCATTTTTATTCTCCAGTGCACAAACGGCAATGTTAAAGGAATAGACAAACTGGTTGCGCAGCGCCTTGATCAGGTCATCGGAATAAGTCGCAATGCCGCATTCCCGCGGCGGGTAAGTAGTAATAAATAAAATTTCAGGCAACACATCCTCTCCGTTCATCGCCTTTTTTCCAAGTCTCTCTTTCGAGATAAAAGCCGGAAATTTTGGGTTTCCACTCTTTTTAAAAACATCATTTTTCATTTTCATTTCGTATTATATTTGAGTCAGATTGTTTTGTTTTTAAGCAATTCGGCCAGCAGTTCCTTCACGCTTACCGAAGCGCAGGCAATACGTTCATCAGCTGCGCCATAATAGATGTATAAAGTATCTTCGATCAGAACCGTCCCGGAGGGAAAGCAGACATTGTTCACATAACCTTTCAATTCCCATTCTTCTTCGGGGAAAAATAGTGCGTAAGGCAGCCGTGCAATTTCTTTCCCCGGATTTTCAAGTTCAAGCAATGCCGCACAGGCCGTATACATATAACCGGAAATCACGTCATGTACGCCATGGTAAATCACTAACCAGCCGTGTTCGGTTTCGATGGGTGGCGCGCCGTTTCCTACATAACTCAGCTCGTGCTCAAATCTTGGGTCGATGACGATAAAATCTTCAAGATTTTTAAGGTAATCTTCCCAGAATTCTGGTGTCAGGTCGCTCAGTTCTTTTACAGAAACGATCTGGATTCCGGGTTTTATTCGGTGCAACAGAAACAGATGGCCGTAAATCCTTTTCGGAAAAAAGATCACATTCTTATCCCAAACGAGATTGTTTCCCATGTTGAGCCTGAAATATTTCACATTGACGTTGTCGTTCGAATGCAGCCATTCGCGGAAATCGTCGCCTTCAACCTGCGGAACCACGATACCGAGTTTCTTCCAGGTTTTCATGTCTTTTGAAGTTGCAACCGACCCGCGGGCATTGATTCCGTCGTAGGCGCAATAGGACATATAATAAGTGCCGTCGATTTTTACAATCCGCGGATCTTCCACGCCGTGTTTTTCTTCTTCACTTTCAACAACAATTACAGGATAATCATAGCGTTCTGCAACAGTCAGCGGGTCGCTGAAACGACAATAACCGATGGTAGAACGATTGCCTTTGGCGACAGCCCGGTAAAACATATGGATCTGCCCGTCTTCATAAATAACAGCCGGATTTAATACACCTTCGATCTCAAAATCCATATCTCTTTTCTCGAGAACGATTCCGTGTTTTTTTACTGTTACCATGATATTTGCTGATTTTATGTGCTTCGTAAAATTCCTCAAAAACACATAAAAAGAGCTTACATCATGTCCTTAAAAGTTTACATGATTGATTGTTAAAGGAATTCTAAAGTGTAGATTTTAAGCTTCTTCGTCGCGACTGGCGGTTTCTTTCGCAGGCATTGTCATGGAAACAATAACGCCGGTTATCAATGAAAGTGCAATGAATCCCAACGATGCCCATTCGGGAAATTCAACAATTTCATGGAGGAGCATCTTGACACCGACAAAGGTCAGGATTGCGATGAGACTGTATTCGAGATAGCTGAATTTCTCGAGCATGTTGGCCAGGAAAAAATACATCGAACGCAAGCCAAGGATCGCAAAAATATTCGAACTGAAAACAATGAATGGGTCGGAAGTGATCGCCAAAATCGCCGGAACGCTGTCGAGCGCAAACAAAACATCCATCACCTCAATGACGACCAAGGCAACAAAAAGCGGCGTTGCAAAAGTCTTCGCGTCAATTTTTACAAAGAAATGCGCTTTTTCGGTATGCACCGAAATCGGGATAATCTTCCCGAGGACTCTGTAGGCCAAAGATTGTTTTGGATCGAATTTTTCATCAGTTTCTTTAGAGAAAAGCATCTTGGCCGCCGTGAAAATCAGGAACGCGCCAAATATATAGGTCATCCAGCTGAACTTATTCACCAGCAATACCCCGAAGTAAATCATCAGTCCGCGAAAAACGATCGCGCCCAAAATGCCCCAGAACAAAATGCGGTGCTGGTATTTCTGCGGAATGCGGAACGACGAAAAGATAATGGCGATCACAAATATATTATCGACGCTCAATGACAATTCGATCAGGTAGCCGGTGATAAACTTGACGGAAGCCAGATGTGGTTTAAGCCCCGTCGGGTTCGCAATATAATCGGTCGTATACAGCCAGTAGATTACTGCGGAAAACAGGAAAGACAGCGTAACCCAGATTCCGGTCCACGCGCTTGCCTCTTTCATACTGATGATGTGCGGCTTGCGGTTGAAGACACCCAAATCGAGCGCAAGGAAAAAAACGACAGCCGATAAGAATAAAATCCAAACAATCATGGTACGGAGTGTAGCGGTTCCTACAAATATACTTTTTACGCAGGAACTTTTATTGACGCTGCCATTAAAGTTCTCATAATTTTTAATTTAATCTATAAAATTATTTTTACCCTAAAAAAACAGGGGTATATATTTTATTTATGCAAAAATTTATATATTTGCAGCACAAATAATAGGGGTTTAATTTTAAAATCTAATTTTTATGTCAACATTACGTTTTCAGGCTTTGAGAGAAGCGTCGAATAGAGTGCCGGTTAAATTTGAAGAAACCGACAGGAAATCCACCATTTTCGGTTCCAATGTGTTTAATGATAAATCGATGAAGCAGTTTTTGACTTCAGACGCTTTTAAAGGCGTACGCGATGCCGTCCAACACGGAACTAAAATCGACAGAAAACTAGCTGATTATATCGCCATGGGTATGAAAGAATGGGCACTCTCTAAAGGCGTAACCCATTACACACACTGGTTTCAGCCATTGACAGGCGCTACTGCAGAAAAGCACGATGCGTTTTTTGAAACGTCTTACGACGGAAGCGACCCGCTGGAAAAATTCGGAGGCGGACAACTGGTCCAGCAAGAGCCGGATGCTTCGAGTTTCCCAAATGGCGGAATCCGCAATACATTCGAAGCCAGAGGTTATACGGCCTGGGATCCGACTTCGCCTGCGTTTATCTTCGGAACGACGCTTTGTATTCCAACCGTTTTCATCTCTTATACCGGAGAAGCTCTGGACAACAAAATTCCGTTATTGCGCGCCTTGTCTGCAATGGACGATGCCGCGACAGAAGTCTGTAAATATTTCGACAAAAATGTCAAGAAAGTGACCGCCACTTTGGGTTGGGAACAGGAATATTTCCTCGTCGACAGATCATTGGCGCAATCACGCCCTGATTTGATGATGACCGGACGGACGTTACTCGGACACACTTCTGCAAAAGGCCAGCAATTGGACGACCATTATTTCGGTTCGATTCCGACACGCGCCCTAACTTATATGAGAGATCTCGAACAAGAGTGCATGCTTTTGGGAATCCCTGTAAAAACACGCCACAACGAAGTCGCACCGAACCAATTTGAATTGGCGCCGATCTTCGAAGAAACGAATCTTGCCGTAGACCACAACTGCCTGTTGATGGATATCATGTCGAAAGTAGCCGAACGCCACGATTTCAAAGTATTATTGCATGAGAAACCTTTCAAAGGCGTAAACGGTTCCGGAAAACACAACAACTGGTCATTGGCAACCGACACCGGAGTCAATCTGTTGAGCCCGAGCAAAACGCCGATGAGCAACCTGCAATTTTTGACTTTCTTCATCAATACAATCAAAGCGGTTAACGAATACGAAGCATTGTTAAGAGGTGCGATCGCAACAGCGAGCAACGATCACAGGCTTGGTGCAAACGAAGCGCCGCCGGCAATCATCTCCGTTTTCATCGGGGCGCAATTGACCAAAGTATTGGCCGAATTGGAAGGCGTAACCACCGGAAAATTATCGCCAGAGGAAAAAACCGATCTTAAACTGAACGTTGTTGGAAAAATTCCGGATGTTTTGTTGGACAACACCGACAGGAACAGGACTTCGCCATTCGCGTTTACCGGAAACAAATTTGAATTCCGCGCCGTAGGTTCTTCTGCCAACTGTTCGAACGCGATGACGACTTTGAATACGATCGTTGCCAAGCAATTGAAAGATTTCAAAATTGAAGTGGACGCTTTAATCGAGAAAAAAGACCTGAAGAAAGACGAAGCGATTTTCAATGTGTTGCGAGAATACATCAAGCAATCCAAAAAAATCCTTTTCGAAGGCGACGGATACAGCGATGCATGGGAAAAAGAAGCGAAGAAACGCGGCTTGAGCAATTTCAAAACGACACCTGAAGCGTTGAAAGCACGAGCATCCAAACAGGCATTGGACCTGTTCTCAGAAATGGGAATCATGAACCATGTTGAAGTGGAAGCGCGCTATGAAATCGAATTGGAAGAATACACCAAGAAAATCCAGATCGAAGGACGTGTTCTCGGCGACATCGCTAAAAATCATGTTATCCCAACGGCAATCCGTTACCAGAATACGCTGATCGAAAACGTAAAAGGCCTGAAGGAAATCTTCGGAAACGAATTCACTACCATCGGGAAAGAGCAAATCAGCCTGATCCGCGAAATTTCTACACACATCGAAGGCATCAACACCAAAGTAGAAGAAATGACCGAAGCCCGCAAAAAAGCCAACGCCTTAACAGACGCGCACAAAATGGCGGTTTCGTATTGCGAAGATGTGAAGCCTTTCTTCGATATCATCCGCGACCACTGCGACAAACTGGAACTGCTGGTTGACGACGAAATCTGGACACTGACCAAGTACAGGGAATTGTTATTCACCAAATAATTTTCCTTTTGGATAGAAAAAAGCCTGCTTCTTTCGGAGCGGGTTTTTTGTTTTACCATCCGATTCTTAAATTATCGGCATTTGAATACCTGAAAAGCAATTTTTCCGTAACTTTCGGTAATCAATATTTGCAAAATGAAATTTACTGCCCTGATCGTTTTTTGCCTGATGTCTTTGGGAATCTCCGCACAGGAAAATTTCTCCGTGTATTTCGACAGCAATAAATCCGACCTCAAAAAAACCGAAGACGACAAACTGCAAAACTGGATTGCAAACCATAAGGAAGTCAGGATCGTCGCCATAAACGGTTATACAGATGAAGACGGAACCATCGGTTTCAACGATACTTTGGCACAGAAGCGTGTGGATAATATCCTGAGTTTTGTGCGCGGCAAAATCAAGATCCGCGACGATTTCAAAACCAGAAGTTTCGGCGAACAGCATGTTCTTTCAAAAAATAAGGCGGAAAACCGCAAAGTGACGGTTTATTATATTGAAGCGAAAGACTTCCCGCGCGAAAATGAAATCCTCGGCATCAAGTCTGAACCGATTGTCCCAACAGAAAAACCGATCGTCACCTATCCTGAAAAAATAGTCCTCGAAAACCCCGACGGCTCGAAACTCGAATACAAGCTCGATGTCAACTTTATGAAACAAATCGGCAACGCCAATGTCGGCGAGGAGCTCAAAATCGACAACCTTAATTTCGTTATCAACACTTTTGCGGTCGTGCCCGAATCGCGGCACAAATTATTCGAGCTGCTCATTGTTCTCGAAAGAAACCCAAACCTTAAAATTGAAATCCAGGGCCATTTGTGTTGCATGCCGGTAGACCGGATCGATTTGTCGACCCAGCGCGCCAAGGCGATCTATA
>DATHGE010000077.1:0-19286 GCA_035317805.1 Flavobacterium sp.
GAGCACATCGCTGACAGTTCCGCCTTTAACCATTATGTCCTGGCCAACACTGTAGACTTTCTTGTCGAGTTTGATCTGGACGGTTGTGTTATCGGCGCGCACTTCAACCTGGTTGAGCTGCGTGGCGTCTTCGTCGAGCCCTATGGTGCCGAGGTTTGTGTTTTCTGTAAGTGATCTGGATTTGATTTCGGTCATCTTGAAAGAGATGAATTCGACCTTGATATCATAAACTCCGGGAGTCATGTCGATGTCGAATTCGCCCTTATTGTTGGTGATTCCACCCGCAATCGATTTTGGATTTTTCGTATTGACGAAGGTGATCGTAGCGTATTCAAGGGGTTGTTTGCTGGTACTTTCGGTTACTTTTCCGGTGACCTTTATTTTTTTGACATCCGCTTTTTTTGCGGGCTCACTATCGTTGGTTTCCTGTGCGGAGGCTATAAAATTGAGTAGAAGAAATACGGCAGATAGCAGTAGTGATGTTTTTTTCATTTGATAAGATTAGATTCCCGGTTAAGAAAACAAAAATAAGTGTTGGTTTAAACCATGAATCACAAAGGTTTGTTAAAACATCTTCTGCCTACAGAATAATGGCAGCCTTTTCTATCGGGCGCGCAATTATGGCCTTGTCGCCGTTGATGACGATTGGTCTTTCGATAAGGATTGGATGGGAAACCATGGCCTGGATGATCTCATCGTCGGACATTTGCTTTCCTTTAAAATCGGAAATCCAGACAGCTTCGTTTTGGCGGACGACTTCAATTGGGCTGATTGCCAGCTTTTTGACAATTGCCTTCAGTTCCGCAAACGTAGGGACGTCTACCAGATATTTCACGACTTCATATTCTATCTTGGCCTCGTCCAGAAATGCCAGGCAGCTTCTCGATTTCCCGCAGCGTGGATTGTGTAAAACCTGTATCATTTTGCTATAATTTTTTGCAAAGTAATGGTTTTATATTTTAAAAATAGAAGTAAATTAGGCGAAACAAATCAACAATCATCGCATGTTTATAGAGCAGGGAGTTAAGCCTGAAAACAGGTTTTGGAAATATTTAGTGGGTTCGGTACTGATTATCGTCGCTTCTGCCTTTGGGCAATTGCCATGGGTTTTTGCTGCCTTCGCCAAATTGATAACGGAAGGCAGAAGCATCTACGGTTTAGACCAGAACGTTATTATGACCGCGCTCGAGCCGAATCTGAATCTGTTCCTGATGCTGTTCTCCTTTGTAGTGGCGATTTTTGCGATTTTTTTAGTGATTAGAAAACTGCACGGCCAAACGGTACTTTCGGTAACCACTTCACGGCCGAAGATCGATTGGGGAAGGGTTTTCTTTTCGTTTGGACTTTGGGCCATGTTCACGGTTGTCTCTACGGTGTTCATCTATTTTGAAAGCCCGGAAAGTTTTGTCGTTAACTTCAAGCCCGTCCCGTTCCTTATTTTGGTGGTTATTGGTACGCTTTTGATTCCGGTGCAGACTTCTACCGAAGAATACGTTTTCAGGGGTTACCTGATGCAGGGATTTGCCAATTTATCCGGGAATAAATGGTTTCCGCTGCTGATGACTTCCGTGATATTCGGCAGCCTGCATTTTGTGAATCCCGAAGTCACTAAAATGGGAAATATCATCATGGTGTATTATATCGGTACGGGATTGTTCCTCGGAATCCTTACATTGATGGATGAGGGAATGGAACTGGCGCTTGGTTTCCATGCCGCAAACAACCTGATTGGCGCCTTGTTATTGACATCGGATTGGACGGTTTTCCAGACACATTCGATATTGAAAGACGTATCTGAACCAACCGTAGGCTTCGATGTTCTTTTTCCAATCCTTGTGATTTTCCCAATCCTTTTATTTATCTTTAGTAAAAAATACGGTTGGACCGACTGGGCCGAAAGGCTTACCGGGACTATCGACCGCAGCCAGAATCACGAAAACAATCCAATCCACATAAAAACCGAAAACAATGATAATGAATCCGACCTATCATAATGTGCACAATAGTTTTAAGCTTAACGGTTTTCATTTAGACCGTGAAGATTTGTGCCGCGTGGCTTACAGCTTCATCAAGGAAGGCGAGGATTTTGAAAAGCCTGTGGGCGATTTTATACTCGACTGGTTCGATGACCGCCCGTTTATCGAGATGAAGACTTCCGGAACTACCGGAACGCCAAAACTGATACAGGTAGACAAGCAGGCGATGGTTAACTCTGCGTTGGCGACAGGCGATTTTTTCGATCTTCAGTCGGGAAACAGGGTCATGCACTGCCTTCCGGTGAAATACATCGCTGGGAAAATGATGCTGGTACGGGCTTTTATACTCGGACTCGATACGGATTTCGTCGAACCAAGCTCCAGTCCGTTTTCAAAAAACAACAACCAATCGTATGATTTTATAGCAATGGTTCCGCTTCAGGCGCAAAACTCGCTCAGGCAGTTGGAAAAAGTGAAGAAATTGATCGTTGGCGGCGTCGGAATCACCAAAACGCTTTCGAAAAAGCTGGCCAAATTGCCGACAGAAGTATACGAAACCTATGGTATGACCGAAACCATCACGCACATTGCCGCGAAAAAGATAGGGGAGAAGGCTTTTACGGTTTTGCCAAACGTGACGCTTTCATATGATGAAAACAATTGCCTGGTGATCCATGCGCCGCGGATTTCCGATGAGATCATCGTGACGAACGATTTGGTCGAGCTGATCAATGAAAACCAGTTTATTTTTCTCGGCAGGGCCGATAATGTCGTGAACAGCGGCGGCATCAAGCTGATTCCGGAGCAGATAGAGGAAAAACTTTCAGGAAATATTGCGGCACGCTTTTTTGTGGGCGGTATTCCCGACGAAACGCTTGGCGAAAAGCTGGTGCTGATTATAGAAGGCGAAGCGCCGCAGGATTACGATTTTAAATTCGAATTGCTCGATAAATATGAAAAGCCGAAAGAAACCTTATTTATCCCTAAATTCAGGGAAACCGAAACAGGGAAAGTGATGCGAAAAGAAACGCTTTCGGCGGCATTGAAAAAATAAAATAAAAAACTCCGTAGCAATACGGAGTTTTTTATTGGGGATTATTTCTGCATCTTAAAGTAATAATCGGCCGAGTGTTTGCCGCCGCCATAGAACATAAAGAACAGGCAAACAGCTAGTGTCACTGCAGCCAGCAACAGGTTTTTGACACTGAGTTCACCAATGAAATTGATAATCACCGCGCCAAATAATATGGGCAACTGTGCGATGATTGCCCAACGCGTCAGCAATCCGAAGACAATCATGATTCCGCCCATAATATGTGCCGCAGCAATATAATGGAATGTAAGCATGCCGCCGGGGAAATTGCTCAAAGGAGAAAGGATATTGTCTAAATAAGCGCTGTTGGTGATAAAGGAGGCGCCTTTCATGATTAAAAATACGCCGAGGGCAATGCGCAAAATATCGAGCGGATAGTAGGTGTGTCTATTGGCCCATTTATTCCAATTTTTAACTGTATCCATGTGATTTAGTTTTAAAATTCTATCTAAATTACGGATAATTAATTAGAAAGCTTAAATATTTAAGTTAAAAGTAAAAGGGTTAAATCTCTATTAATCATAAATTGGTGACATTAACAAAGAAATTGTCTTTTAAAAATATAACATCAGACAGTTTTTTGATTTTTATATCCGAAGTTTTCCATTCTGATGCCGGCAAAAGACGGATTTTATTTCCTTTTATCATTACGTCTACAGGCATCGTAAAATCTGCAACATCTGTCTGCCAACGATATTCAAGCTTGTTTTTGCGCATCCGCACATCAAAAGACGGAATATGGGCATGTCTGAGATATTGGTCAAAAACCGGCGTAAGATTCATACCGCTTTCCTTGTTGAAAAAATCGATAACAGTTTTAGTATCGATGATTTTATATCGGAACGTATTCGAATAATCCAGAATCATTTTCCACCATTTCTCATCATTATCAATGATGTGCCGGATTGTGTTGAGCATCAGCGCCCCTTTATAATACATATCGCCCGAACCTTCATTGTTCACGCCATATTGCCCGATAATCGGTTCGTCATTGCCGACATTTTTTTTGAGCCCGTTGATGTATTTGGTTGCTTTCTCATATCCGAAATTGCATTCTACGAAAACCGACTCGCTATAACAGGTAAAGCCTTCATGGATCCACATATCGGCAACGTCAGAAGAAGTGATGCTGTTTCCGAACCATTCATGGCCGCTTTCATGGACGGTGATGAAATCAAATAGAAGCCCTATTCCGGTTCCCGACAAATCATTTCCAAGATAACCCTGTTGGTATTTATTTCCGTAAGCCACAGCGCTTTGGTGTTCCATACCTAAATAAGGCGTTTCTACCAATTTATAGCCGTCTTCCTTAAACGGATATTCGCCAAATTTCGACTGGAAGCAATCCATCATCGGTTTCACTTCTTCAAAATGGGTCCTGGCGACCGTTTCATTATAGCTCAAAACATAGTAATCCAGGTCGAGTCTTTTGTAATTGTCATGAAGATGCGCATAATCGCCGATGTTGACGGTGATGTCATAGTTATTAATCGGATTCTTCACTTCCCAATCCCAACGCGTATAGCCATTTTTCAGGTCTTCACTTCCGAGAAAACGTCCGTTGGAAACATCCATCAGGCCATTCGGGACAGCCACTTTTATGGTCGCGCCATTGTCGGGTTCGTCGCTTTGGGAATCTTTTACCGGAAACCATAAACTCGCGCCTGTTCCTTGTACGGCAACGGCAATCCATGGTTTTCCGTTCTTGTCTTTATTGAAAACAAAACCGCCGTCCCATGGTGCGCGTTTGGCAATTAATGGGTTTCCGGAATAATAGAAGCGTATTTTGTGCATCGCATTTTGCTGCAGCGTATTTTCAAATTGGATAAAGACCGCATCAAATTCCCTTTTATACTTGAGTTTTTTGGAATCGAGGACAATGCTGTCGATTTTCATGTTTTCGAACAGATCGACCTGGATTGTATTGGTATTTTCAACAACCTGAAAAGTAATGTCGTTGTAACCGGCAATCGATTTTTCCTCAGGATTGATTTTTACATTAAGATCGTAATGCAGGACATTATAACAGGTTCTTTCGATCCGCAAACCGCCGTGCAGGGAATCTTTTCTTGTAAAGGTCTGTGCATCGGCATTTTGGATGGCCAAAAGGAAAAGCAGGGCCGCAATTTTTTTCATAATTCGGATTTTATACCGTTAGTATCCTAAACGCAGATTTGTTACTTATGGCTTCACTTCTGAATGCAAATTCCGCCAATCGGAAAGCAATCATCAAACCTGGATCACGCCCAGATTGAATTTCTTTTCAATAGGCGAGTGGTTGGCCGCTTCGATTCCCATTGAAATCCAGGTTCTCGTATCGAGCGGGTCAATGATGGCGTCGGTCCAGATTCGCGAAGCCGCATAATACGGTGAAACCTGTGCATCATATCTTGCCTTAATCTTATCGAACAATTCGGTTTCCTTGGCTTCATCGACCACTTCGCCTTTTGCCTTTAGCGAAGACGCTTCAATCTGCGCCAGCACTTTTGCGGCCTGTGTTCCGCCCATGACGGCGAGTTCGGCACTCGGCCACGCAAAAATCAATCTCGGATCGTAGGCTTTTCCACACATAGCGTAATTTCCTGCACCGTAGGAATTTCCGATAATTACGGTAAATTTAGGTACGACCGAGTTCGAAACCGCATTCACCATTTTGGCCCCGTCCTTAATGATACCGCCGTGCTCGGATTTGGAACCGACCATAAATCCGGTGACATCCTGCAGGAAAACCAATGGGATTTTTTTCTGGTTGCAATTCGCAATAAAACGTGTCGCCTTATCGGCAGAATCAGAGTAGATCACCCCGCCGAACTGCATTTCGCCATTCTTCGTTTTGACGACTTTTCTTTGGTTGGCCACAATCCCAACCGCCCAGCCATCGATTCTGGCATAACCCGTAAGGATTGTCTGGCCGTAACCGTCTTTGTAGGCTTCAAATTCAGAGTTGTCTACGAGCCTGTTGATGATTTCCATCATGTCATATTGTTCGTTTCGTGCTTTTGGCAAAATCCCGAAAATATCGCTTTCCTTCAACGCGGGTTTTTCCGATTTGATACGGCTGAATCCGGCTTTATCGAAATCGCCGATCTTATCGATGATGTTTTTGATACGGTCCAATGCATCTTTATCGTCTTTGGCTTTGTAATCGGTCACGCCCGAAATTTCACAGTGCGTCGTTGCGCCACCAAGCGTTTCATTGTCGATGGATTCTCCGATTGCGGCTTTCACAAGATAGCTTCCCGCAAGGAAAATACTTCCCGTCTTATCCACAATCATCGCTTCGTCGCTCATGATCGGAAGGTATGCGCCACCGGCAACACAGCTCCCCATAACAGCGGCAATCTGCGTGATTCCCATACTGCTCATGACGGCATTGTTGCGGAAGATGCGCCCGAAATGCTCCTTGTCGGGGAAGATTTCGTCCTGCATCGGCAGGTAAACGCCGGCGCTGTCGACGAGATATATTATTGGTAAACGGTTTTCCATCGCGATTTCCTGGGCGCGAAGGTTCTTTTTTCCCGTGATCGGAAACCAGGCCCCGGCTTTTACGGTCGCATCGTTGGCAACGACAATACATTGCTTTCCTTTGATGTAACCGATTTTGACAACAACTCCGCCTGACGGGCATCCGCCGTGTTCGGCATACATTCCGTCGCCTGCGAAAGCGGCAATTTCGATACTTTTGGCTTTTGGATCCAATAAATAATCGATGCGTTCGCGTGCCGTCATCTTGCCTTCGTTGTGGAGTTTTTCGATGCGTTTTTCACCGCCGCCAATCTTGACTTTGGCAAAGCGCTGTTTTAAATCGGAAAGTAAAAGCTTGTTGTGATCTTCGTTTTTGTTGAAGTTTAAGTCCATAAATTGAAGCTGGTCCGGAAACCGTATTAAAAATAAAAGTTATGTTTTTGTTTCGTATTTTTGATTTGCTAAAGTACGAAAACGATTGAAATAAAAAAGAGCGGATGTTTCGGTAAAGGCATGCGTGCAAAACTTTCAATTTGCAATAACTTAATGTTCTCTTAACATTGAAAGCATACATTTGCACCATCAAAAAACAGTATATGAATCTGAACAGCATTTTCCAGTTTTTAGTTCCAAAGGACAAGAAGTTTTTTCCACTTTTCGAACAGGCTGCGGCCAATCTGATCCTTTTGGCAGAAACGCTCCATGAAGCCATCAATGTTCCGAAAGGAGAAAGGGAAGAATATTTCAGGAAAATTGAAGATCTGGAAGCTAAGATTGAAGAGATTACACATACAACGCATTTGGAACTCAGCAGAAATTTCATTACGCCATTCGACCGCGAAGACATCCACAGCCTGATAAAATCTATCGACAACGTTGCCGATTATATGCATGGCGCAGCCAGCAGGATGCGTTTGTATCAGGTGGAAAAAATCACAAAATCCATCCGCAAGCTCACAGAAATCAACCTTGAAGCATGCCAATTGATCGGTGTTGCGATAAAAGAGCTCAAGGATATGAAAAACCTGAAGGCGATTTCCGACGCGTGTAAAAAGATCAACAAACTCGAAAGCAAAGCAGACAATGTTTTTGATAAGGCGGTTGCCGATATCTTCGAAAACGAGACCGATGCAAAGAATATTATTAAGTATAAAGAAGTTTTATCAGCGCTTGAATCGGCGTCTGATAAATGTAAGAGCGTATCAAATGTCCTTGAGTCGCTTGTCGTAAAACATTCTTAACCGTTACGGTTTAATAATTCCTGTATGACGCTACTCCTCATAATTATAGTTCTAGCCTTAATTTTTGATTACATCAATGGTTTTCACGATGCGGCAAATGCGATAGCAACCGTCGTCGCAACGAAAGTATTGACGCCTTTCCAGGCCGTTATCTGGGCCGCTTTCTTCAATTTTCTGGCGTACTGGGTTTTTGGTTTTGGCGTTGCCGATACCGTTGCGAAGACCGCGCATACAATGGAAATCGACCTTGTCGTCATCCTTGCCGGAGTGATCGCTGCGATCTGTTGGAACTTATTGACCTGGTGGCAGGGAATTCCGTCGAGTTCCTCACATACCCTAATTGGCGGTTTTGCCGGAGCTGCAATTGCGCATGCCGGATTCAACGTGGTTGCGTGGTATACGCCAGGAAAAGATGGCGGAATGCCTTCGGGAGTCCTGATTATTATCGCGTTTATCGTACTGGCGCCGCTGTTGGGTGCCATCGTTTCTTATTTTATTTCGATCTGGCTTTTGCATTCCTCAAGAAAAAGTATTTATCCAAAGATATTCACCGTTTGCCTGATGGTTGCCACTATTGTAATGGTTTATTGTTTGGTAGAACCTTTCAGCGAAATCAAATCGCCGCGTTTTGAATCCCATTTTTGGAGCGTCGCTTTCGAACCGCATAATATTAAGTTTTTCCTCATCGGATTCATCATCTTATCGATAAGCAGTTTTTGTCTTGCTTTTAGTGGTCTGAGCCAAAATAAATCAGAATCGTGGCTCAAGAGAATGCAGCTACTTTCTTCGGCTTCATTCAGTTTAGGTCATGGTGGTAACGATTCGCAAAAAGTAATGGGAATCATCGCTGCGGCCGTAGCCGTTTACATCCATACTTCGGGCGTCGCACAGGAAAGTTTGCCAGAATGGCTCAACGTGGTGCTTCCAAAAGATGATATCGAAGGCAAAATGCCTACCTGGATTCCGTTGGCCTGTTACACTGCAATTGCCGCAGGAACATTGAGCGGCGGTTGGAAAATCGTCAAAACGATGGGTTCGAAAATTACAAAAGTGACCTCCTTTGAAGGTGTTGCAGCAGAAACTGCCGGAGCGCTGACCTTATATTTTACCGAGCATTTGAAAATACCGGTCAGTACGACACACACGATCACGGGTTCGATTATCGGAGTTGGGTTGACCAAAAGAATTTCCGCCGTACGCTGGGGCGTAACTGTGAGCCTGGTCTGGGCGTGGGTGCTTACGATCCCGATATCGGCGTTGCTTGCGGCACTTGTTTATTACATCCTGAAAATATTCTTATAAAATAAAAAACCACCTGAAAAGGTGGTTTTTTTATGTCTTATTTGGAAGGATTTGCCAGTCTTTTCAAAACCGCCCATTGCTTTAGAGCCTCGCGGGCTTCAACCGCCGGATAGCCCAGCATGGTTTTTCCTGCGGGTACATCGGCTGCAACGCCTGATCCGGCACCGATAATAGACCCGTCGCCGATGGTCGTATGGTCTTTAATAGAGGCGCTTCCACCGATGATGACGCCATTCCCTAAAGTAACCGAACCTGCCAATCCGCTATTTCCTGCCATGATGCAGAATTTCCCGAGTTTGCTGTTGTGTCCGATTTGGACAAGGTTGTCGATTTTACAGCCGTCGCCGAGAATCGTCGAACTGAACTTCCCGCGGTCTACGCAGGAATTGGCGCCGATCTCAACTCCGTTTCCAAGGATTACATTTCCAATTTGCGGGATTTTGACCAGTCCTCTTTCCGGACACGGGCGGAATCCGAAACCATCCGCACCAATCGTCGAATTGGGATGCAGGATGCAATAGCTTCCGATATGGCAGCGTTCGCGCACGACTGCTCCTGACCAGATAGTCGTATTTTTTCCTATAGTTGTTTCGTCAAGAATCGTGACGTTTGGATAAATCGTAACATTTTCGGCAATCTTTACATTCGGTCCGATGTAACATCCGGCGCCGATTCGGGTGCCTTCCCCAATAGTGGCGGAAGTATGGATTACCGCGGTTTCGTGGATATCGGTATCAAAAACCGGAGCAGCCCCGGCAAACATATCGAGCAATTGCGACATCGCCAGATCGGCATTTTTCACCTTGATGAAAGCGCGGTTTTTTCCCGGTTCGATCGCAATATCACTATTGACCACTGCGGCACAGGCATTGGAATTCTCCCAGAATTTCTCGTATTTTTTATTGCCGATAAAAGAAATTTCACTCTCATTGGCCATTTCCAATTGTTCGGGCGCCGTAATGCTGCAGGTGGTATTCCCGACAATTTCGCCTTTGAGGACGTTATTGATTTCTTCTAAAGTGAATGATTTCATAGCAATTTATAATTGAGGAATGGTATTAACGCCAAATAAACAGAATTGTTGGCTTAAATCCTAAATTGTTCTCATTTTTAACTTCATTCAACAGGCATTTATATAATTTTAATAAGAGTATTTGTAAGGCAAAAGATCCGGCGCCCTGTTACTTTTACAAGGCCAAACAAAATATGCCGATATGAAATTAACCACCCGATGCTGCGTCTTTATTCTCCTGATTTCAGCCGCTTCCTATGCCCAGACGGATAAATTTTTCGGAAACAAGACCCGGTTGCGCAACATGACTGAGCGTTGGGAACTCGACACCACCGCCACACGCGGAACATTCCTGATTACGCCTTACAAACCCATTTATATCCTGCCGTTCCGCTATTCCGGTGATCCGAACGAAACGCCGTATTCGGGAAACAAGCAGCCGGAATACATTACGCAACCGGGAACCAATTTCAATAATGTCGAAGCCAAATTCCAGTTTAGCTTCAAAACCAAATTGTTTCAGGGGATTTTATGGAATCGGGTCGACCTTTGGGCCGCCTACACGCAAATCTCACATTGGCAGCTATACAATGAAGGATTGTCGCGGCCTTTCCGCGAGATTAATTATGAGCCTGAAATCATATTGAACATCCCGCTCAACTTTAAGGTTTTTGGATTTCGCGCGCGTATGGCCGGGGTGGCTTTCAACCACCAGTCGAACGGTAAAAGTCTGCCGTTTTCACGGAGTTGGAACCGGATTATCTTCCATGCGGGATTTGAAAGAAAAGACTGGAGCGTTTACATCAGGCCTTGGCTGCGGTTGCGCGATTCCAAAGATGACAATCCGGATATTGCACGATATATTGGGCGCGGCGACCTGAATGTGATTTATACGCACAATGGCAGCGTATTTTCGTTAATCGGAAGCCACAACCTCGAGCTGAAAACGAAAGTCCGCGGCAATCTCACTTTTTCATGGTCTTACCCGATTTCAGGAAACCTTAAGGGTTATCTGCAGGCTTCGCACGGTTATGGCGAAACGCTGATCGATTACAATTACAAGCAAACCACTGTTGGGATTGGCGTTTCTCTGGTGGAATGGCTGTAGTTAGTAGTTATTTGTGCATCGCTTCCGAAAGTTCAATCAGTTTGAGCACTGTTTTCCAGTTGCGTGCGGTGGAAGTCAATTTTAATTTTTTTTCGATAATGGCATTGCTGAGTTTGGTCGAACCCGCGCCATCCGCATAATGCAGATACATTTTATTATCCATTACAACAAAACGGTCATTTTGGAAGTCGGTCGCTTTTAGAACTTCAATGTCTGAAAAAACAGGAATTGTTGAAAGAAAAGCTATATAAGGCTGCGGTAATTCGATGTTTTCTTTGGAAAAAGGGTTGTTTTTCACAGTCGTTTTTAACTCTTCAGGCGTCAAAACAATAACGGCAACATCAAAACCAAAATGTTTGTAAATCAAATCAGAAATCATTTTTTCAAGCTTTTTCGATCCCGAAATTTTACTCTGGAATAAAACATTTCCGCTTTGGATGTAGGTAGAAATATGCTCCAATTCGAGTTCCTTGAGTACTTCGCGCAGCTTTTCCATTTTAATCAATTTGTGGCCGCTGACGTTGATGCCGCGCAATAAGGCGATGTAGGTTTTCATATTATTTCAATTGAATTTCGGCATAAACCGGCAAATGGTCTGATGGATATTTACAGTCTTTGGAATCACTCAGCACCGCATGTTTCAATACTTCAATATTGTTTTTGCTGGTGAAAATGTAATCGATCAATAAAGTCACGGGTTTGTGGAATTCAAAATTATTGAATGTCCCAGATGGGCCGAAAGGCTTGACTTTGCTGATATTTTTGGCGTCGTTCATGTATTTTGCAATTTCCTTATAAGCATCGGAATTCGTTTCGCTGTTGAAATCGCCCGTAAAAACCACCGGCAGATTCTTGGTGTTGATGGATTTGATTCTGGAAACAATCAGTTTTGCGCTGTTCGTCCGCGCCAATTCCCCGATGTGATCGAGATGCGTGTTGAAGACATAAAACTGTTTTTTCGTTTTGAGGTCTTCAAACAATCCATAGGTACAAATCCGCTCATAAGCCGCGTCCCAGCCTTTCGACTTTATATCAGGGGTTTCAGAAAGCCAAAAAGTCGCTTCCTTCAGTAATTTAAATTTCTTCCGGTTGTAAAAGATGGCGCTGAATTCGCCTTCCGTTTTGGAGTTGTCGCGACTGATGCCGATAAACGTATAATTCACCAAAGTGCTGTCAATGTATTGGAGTTGGTGCAACTTTCCTTCCTGCGTCCCGACGAAATCCGGTTCGTAAAACGCAATCTGCTGCGACAGGAAATCACGGCGGAATTCCCAGTTGTTTTCGCCATCGCCGCCAAAATCGACCCGCAGGTTGTAGGACATGATTTTGAGGTTTTGGGAAACGGCCAATCCTGAAACCAGCAATAGCAATAAGGTTAGCTTTTTCATATTCGGAAGTTTGTATTCCAAAAGTAGCGATAAATCCCCAATGAAGCCATGGCGAATGGTGCAATTAGGAGTTACAATAAGCCTGATGAAGATTGCTTCGCTGCGCTCGCAATGACAATTCTTGTAAATGTCCGTCATTGCGAGCGCAGCGAAGCAATCTGTTGAATATAAGATTTACGACATTGTTAATTATCAATTATCAATTGTTAATTAAATTATTCTTCTTCTTTCTGGCCCATCATCATCAGGTAAGCCTTCAGGAATTCGTCGATTTCGCCGTTCATCACGCCTTCAACATCGCTGGTTTCATAGCCGCTGCGGACGTCTTTGACGAGTTTGTACGGATGCATGACATAGTTCCGGATCTGCGAACCCCATTCGATTTTCATTTTTCCGGCTTCGATGTCGGCACGCTGCGTCATTTGCTTTTTGAGCTCAATTTCGTACAATTGAGACTTTAACATTTGCATCGCCCTTTGCCTGTTGTCTTGCTGCGAACGCGTTTCAGAACATTGAATCTGGATTCCGGTTGGCTTATGAAAAAGCTGTACTTTGGTTTCCACCTTGTTTACGTTTTGTCCTCCGGCACCGCTTGAACGGGAAGTGATGATCTCGATATCGGCAGGATTAATGTCGATTTCGATAGAATCGTCAACCAACGGATAAATGTAAACCGAGGCGAAAGACGTATGTCGTTTTGCATTGGAATCAAAAGGCGAGATGCGCACCAAACGGTGTACGCCATTTTCTCCTTTCAGATATCCGAACGAATAATCGCCCTCGAATTCCAAAGTCACGGTCTTGATTCCCGCGACTTCGCCTTCCTGGAAGTTGAGTTCCCTGATTTTGTAGCCTTGTTTTTCGCCCCACATCATGTACATGCGCATGAGCATCGATGCCCAGTCGCAACTTTCCGTTCCGCCTGCTCCTGCAGTAATCTGGACGACCGCGCTGAGGCTGTCGCCTTCGTCGGAAAGCATGTTCTTGAATTCGATCGCCTCGATATGGGAATTGGTCCCGTCGTATTGTGCATCGAGTTCTTCGCCCGACAATTCGCCTTCCTTGTAGAAGTCGTATGCGAGCTGGAGTTCGTCGGCCATTTCGACCGCCTTGTTGTAATCTTCGACCCATTTTTTCTTGGATCTCAGGTTGCGTACAATGATTTCGGCCTCTTTGGGTTTGTCCCAAAAGCCTGGTGCAAAGGTTTTTTCCTCTTCGTTTGAAATTTCGATCAGTTTGGCATCGACGTCAAAGATACCTCCTCAACGCACCAAGGCGCTCTACAATACCTTTAATTTGTTCGGTATTTGTCATAAATAGTTATAATTTTGCGTTAGTTGTTCCGGTGGATGAGACTAGCCCTGATTGCAGTGGAAATCCTTTTTGCCTTGTGGAATTCCCTTGACTGCGCTCGGGACGACATGGCAAAAAGATTGCAACGGAAAGCAGGAATAGCTTCTGATAAAAAACCGGAAGTGGTACAAAAATAAGACATCCTTTTGATAATATGGAAATAAATTTAGTGAGTGACACGGTTACGAAACCATCGAATGAAATGCTGCAATTCATGTTTAAGGCCAAAGTGGGCGACGACGTGTATAAGCAGGACCCGACGGTGATTGAGCTCGAGACGCGATTGGCGAATTTTTTCGGGATGGAGGCGGGGCTGTTTTTTCCTTCGGGGACGATGGCGAACCAGACCGCGATTAAGCTGCATACACAGCCCGGCGAGCAATTGATTGCCGACAAATGGGCGCATGTGTACAATTATGAAGGTGGCGGCGTTTCGTTTAACAGCGGCGTTTCGTGCTGCTTATTGGATGGAAATCGCGGAATGATTACGGCGGAGCAAGTTGCGGGAGCGATCAACAATCCGGAGTTTTACCACAGTCCGCTTACGAGCCTGGTTTGTGTCGAAAATACGACGAACAAAGGCGGCGGCGCTTGTTATGAGATTGAAGACTTGAAAAAAATAAAGGAAGTCTGCGACCAGCATGGCTTGAAATTTCACCTTGACGGCGCGCGGATCTGGAATGCGCTCGTGGCGAAAAACCAGCATCCGACGGAATTTGGGAAAATGTTTGATACGATTTCCGTTTGCTTGTCGAAAGGTTTGGGTGCGCCGGTCGGTTCTGTTTTGTTATCGGATAAAGTAACTATAAATAAAGCGTTAAGAATCAGGAAGATACTTGGTGGTGGAATGCGCCAGGTGGGCTATCTTGCAGCCGCCGGAATCTACGCATTGGAAAACAATATTTCGCGTTTGGCGGAAGACCACAGAAGAGCGAAAGAGCTCGGAACGGTACTCAAAAAAGCGCCTTGGGTTGCCAGTGTGGAACCCATAGAAACGAATATCCTGATCTTCTCGCTAAAGGCAAGCCTGGATGAAAATGCGGTGATTGAGAAATTAAAGGAACGCAATATTTATATCAGTTCGATGGGGCAGGGGAAACTGCGTATTGTGACCCATTTGGATTATAAAGAAGTGATGCACACTTATGTTTTGGAAACATTGGTGAAGCTCAATTTCTAATTTACGAAATCTTTATTATTTAAACATCTCCATTCCCGGAATATCGGGCATTCCGTCTTTTGCCGCAGCGGCCAATTCGGCTTCACTAATACCGGTAGCGCGTTCGGTGGCTTTGTTCATAACTAATACGATATAATCTTCGAGCTGCTCCTTGTCTTCGAGCAAAGTATCGTCGATGGTTAGTGATTTTATGCTCCTGTTGGCAGTAATCGTTACTTTAAACAAGCCGTCGGCGCTTTGTTCATCAATCAATACCGTATCCAGCCGTTTTTTTGTCTCTTCGACTTTTCGTTGGGCTTCTTTGAGTTTGCCCATCATTCCCATAAGATCTCCAAACATGTTAATAAATTTTATAATTTCTGTCTGGCGAAATTAGTAAATTGCAGGGTGAGATTCGATAAATAATAAAAGGAAAAGTATAAGAGTGTGAGTTTTCTTTGCCTTATTTTTGTTAAGTCCAAAACAACATAAACCTCAATGCCAACAATCAAAACCCCAATTGCAACAGTAAAACCTGCTGTGCTGGAAAAGCACGGCGATAAAAGAGTTGACAACTATTTCTGGCTCAATGACAAAGCCAATCCTGAAGTTATCGATTACCTCAATCAGGAAAATGCCTATTACAATAAAATGACTGCCGGAACCAAACAATTCCAGGCAGATCTCTTTGAGGAAATGAAAGGCAGGATCAAGGAAGACGACGAATCCGTACCTTATTTATACAACGGCTATTATTACATCACACGTTTTGAGACCGGAAAAGATTACCCGGTTTATTCCAGAAAGAAAGGCAGTTTAGAATCGAAAGAAGAAATTTTATTCGATTGCAATGAACTGGCAAAAGGACATTCGTTCTTCCAGTTGGGCGGTTTGAGTATCAGTCCGGATAATAAATTTGCCAGTTTCGGGACCGATTTTGTCGGGAGAAGGATATATTCCATCGGAATCAAAAACCTCGAAACCGGGGAAATATTGAAAGATAAGATTGAAAATGCCACGGGAAGTTCGGTCTGGGCCAATGACAACCAGACTTTATTTTACACGAGAAAAGACAAGGTGACTTTGCGTTCGGATAAGGTTTACAAGCACAAACGCGGCGCTTCTTCTAAAAAAGATGAATTGGTTTATTTTGAAAAAGATGACACTTTCGATGTTTCGGTCAGCAAGGAAAAATCAAGGAAGTTTATCGTAATCGGCTCATCGAGCACGCTTACGACGGAATTCAGGATTTTACCTGCCGATCAGCCAGACGGTGATTTTAAGGTTTTCCAAAAGCGGAAACGCGGATTGGAATACCATATCGCACATTATGGCGACTGTTTTTATATCGTGACCAATAAAGACAAGGCGTCTAATTTTAAACTGATGAAAACGCCCGAAGATGCGACGACTCTGGAAAACTGGACGGAAGTGATTGCGCATCGCGAAGACGTTCTGTTGGAAGACATCGAGATTTTTAAAAATTACCTCGTTGTGGAAGAGCGCTCGAATGGCCTCAATAAAATCATGATCAGGCCATGGAATGGGAGCGAGGCGTATTATTTGCCTTTCGACAGCGAAACGTATACGGCTTTTTCTATGTCGAATGTCGATTTTGATACCGATATATTGCGCTACAACTACCAGTCGCTCGCAACGCCTTCATCGGTAATCGATTTCAATATGAAAACGAAAACCAGGAAAATCATGAAAGAGCAGCAAGTGCTCGGCGGAAAATTCGACAAGAAAAATTACATTGAAGAACGTATCTGGGCTACGGCCAAAGACAAGACGAAAGTACCGATCTCGATGGTTTATAAAAAAGGACTGAATAAAGACGGTAAAAATCCGTTATTGCTATATGCCTACGGCTCGTATGGCGCCTCTATGGACGCTTATTTTTCATCGGCACGGCTCACATTGCTTGACCGCGGGTTTATTTTCGCCATTGCGCACATTCGCGGCGGCGAAGACCTGGGAAGGAAATGGTATGAGAATGGAAAGTTATTGAAAAAGAAAAATACGTTCACCGATTTTATCGATTGCTCGAAGTTTGTGATTGCAGAAAATTACACTTCGACGGAACATTTGTATGCGGAAGGTGGCTCTGCGGGCGGATTGCTGATGGGCGCGATTGTCAATATGGCTCCTGAATTGTACAATGGCGTGATTGCGCAGGTTCCTTTTGTGGATGTAGTCACAACGATGCTCGACGACAGTATTCCGCTCACAACCGGGGAATATGACGAATGGGGAAACCCGAATGAAAAAAAATATTACGATTACATGAAATCCTATTCGCCTTATGACAATGTCGTGGCCGGGGATTACCCAAACATGTATGTTTCAACGGGTTTGCATGATTCGCAGGTGCAATATTGGGAGCCGGCAAAATGGGTTGCCAAATTAAGGGCGGTAAAGACAGATGAAAATTTATTATTCTTGGATACAAATATGGAAGCGGGTCATGGCGGTGCTTCAGGAAGGTTTGAAGCCCTGAAGGAAGTCGCCAAAGAATTTTGTTTTTTATTAGATTTAGAAAAAATTAAAAACTAATTAGATTTTTTTTGTTAAATTTGCAAGGATTTGAGGTTAGTGAAAACTGAAAAATTGCCTTGATTAACTATTTTTTTATGAAAGAAGAAATAAAAGCCTACAATAATGTCTTGGAATTAATAGGTAATACACCACTTATTAAGCTCAATAAAGTTACCGAAAACCTCGAAGGCAATTTCTACGCAAAAGTAGAAGCTTTCAATCCGGGACATTCCACCAAAGACAGGATTGCACTCTATATAATCGAAGAAGCCGAAAAAAGAGGGATTCTTACTCCGGGCGACACGATCATAGAAACCACTTCAGGAAATACAGGATTCAGTCTCGCAATGGTAAGCATCATCAAAGGTTACAATTGCATTTTGGCCGTTAGCTCAAAATCTTCCAAAGATAAAATTGATATGCTGCGCAGCATGGGCGCCAAAGTTTATGTTTGCCCGGCGCATGTCTCCGCAGATGATGACCGTTCCTACTACAATGTTGCCAAACGTTTGCACGAAGAGACAAAAGGCTCGGTTTATATCAACCAATATTTCAACCAACTCAATATCGACGCGCATTATAAGACCACTGGGCCTGAAATATGGGAACAGACCGGCGGACAGATTACGCATCTTGTTGCCTGCAGTGGAACCGGAGGGACGATTTCCGGAGCAGCAAAATACCTTAAAGAGAAAAACCCGAATATCAGGATTTTAGGTGTTGACGCTTTTGGTTCTGTTTTGAAAAAATACCACGAGACCAAAGAGTTCGACAACAATGAAATCTACCCATATAGAATCGAAGGCCTTGGAAAAAACCTTATTCCGTCAGCTACCGATTTCGATCTGATCGACAAGTTCATCAAAGTGACCGATGAGGAAAGTGCACACGCTACACGCGAAATCGCTAAGAAAGAAGGCTTATTCGTAGGCTATACTTCCGGAGCGGTGATGCAGGCGATTAAGCAATACGCCGAAGAAGGAGAATTTGATGCCAACAGCAATGTCATAGCCATTTTTCCTGACCACGGTTCGCGTTATATGAGCAAAGTATTTAGCGACGAATGGATGAATGAGCAAGGATTCTTTGACAGCGTGAATGCTGAAGAAGCGCAGAAAATAGAATTTATCAAATAATTGGGTCAATTGGCGAATTAGAAATTAGCGAATTGTATTTGAATATAAAATATAAAAAAACTCCGGAAGAAATTTCCGGAGTTTTTTTATCTGACAATCTGAAAGCCCTAGGCGCATCTGAAGCGTAGCGTGTCTGTCAGTCTATTCTTCCATCGTATGGTAAACATTCTGCACATCATCATCTTCCTCAATCTTTTCCAATAGTTTCTCTACATCAGCAATCTGATCTTCGGTCAGTTTTTTCATGACTTGCGGAATCCTCTCAAAACCCGAAGACAAGATTTCAATCTTGCGGTTCTCCAATTCTTTCTGTATAGAGCCAAAGCTGCCGAACGGCGCATATATCAAAATACCGTCTTCGTCCTCAAATACTTCCTCTGCACCGAAATCAATCAGCTCCAATTCGAGTTCTTCAGGATCAATGTCTCCTTTTGGAATCCTGAAATTACAAGTGTGGTCGAACATAAATTCCACCGAGCCCTGCGTTCCCATAGTTCCGTTGCATTTATTGAAAT
>DATHGE010000078.1:0-4139 GCA_035317805.1 Flavobacterium sp.
CTTATTGCTTTTAGAAAAACGCAATCTTTCAGGTCAGATTGGCCAGGTAAGTGATCAAATCCTGATTGGTATTGGTGAGCTGTAGCTTTTTTCTGAGTCTTGTACGTGCATTTTCAAGCGATTTGACCGACTGGCCCGTAATCCTTGCGACTTCTTTTGTCGTCAGGTTGAGTTTGAGCAGCGCACATAATCTTTTATCGCGATACGTCAGCTCCGGGTGCTTCTCATTCAGGATGTTATAGAACGATTCATAAACCTGCCCGTAGCGCAATTCGAATTCTTCCCAAATGTCGTTGTTATTGTTTTTTCCAAGTTGTTTGATGATCACATCGATGGTTTGCTGGGTTTCCTTTTTGGGCGATTGCAGTTTGAGTTGCTTGAGTTCGTCGAGGATCTGGTCGAGGATTTCTGTGCGCTGGATTTCCATCATAGAACGCGTCATGAGCTCTTTATTCCGAAGTTCAAGATTGGCGTCGAGCTCTTTCTGTCTGGATTCATACAGGTCTTTTTCGAGGCGGGCGTTGGTGAGCCTGTTCCGGTAGCGCAGCAATAGGATTCCGAGAACCAGCATCAGGATAACCAAACCGAATCCCATCAGATAGTATTTAAACTGTGTTTTGCTTTCCTTTAAAAGCCGGAGCTCTTCATTTTCCTTGTATTGCTGTTCGAGCTTGAGTTTTTCCACATTCATCGCCTTCATCTCGATATTAAGGCTGTCGCGGATTTCGTCATGCAATTTGAAATAAGCAGCCGCATTTTTATAATCGCCTTTCATCAGGTACGATTTGTAAATATTGTCGACGGCGTTCTTGTTCTCGAAACTGTATTTTACTTCCTGGAGCAGGCTTTCCGCTTTCCGGCTGTAGGCCAAAGCCGAATCGGGCTGTTTCTGCAGCAGGTACATTTGGGAAACGGAATTGAAAATCCAGGCTTTCATTTTCTTATCGGCCTTCTCACCCGAAAGATTTACAGATTTATCGAGGTACATTTTTGCGTTTGCGAAATCGTTGAGCCGCGTATAACTGATGCCGAGGTTTGTATATAAATAAGTCAACAGCTGCTCATCCTGAAATTGCTGCGCGAGTGCCAGTGATTTCTTGAAATACACCATCGCCGAATCGGCGCTTTCACTGCTCAGGTAAAGCATCCCGATATTATTGAGCGTTTTGGCCGTGTAGATGTTGTGCTTCTTTTTGCTATGATGTTTCAGCAATTTATCGAAATAATACCGCGCCTTTTCTTTATTGTTCAGCCGCGCATAAATAATGGCGAGCGAGTTTTCGGTATGGTACTTTTTCTCGCCAACTTCATGCTGTTGGTAATAATCATAAGATTTTAGAAGATACGTGAGCGCAACGTCGAAAGCATCTTTGTCATTGTAGATGTCGGCAATCTTGACGTTCAGTTCAGCGGTAAGTTCCTCCGAATCGATCTTTTTTGCCTGCGTTTCCGCCGTTTGGATATAATGCAGCGCCCGTTTCCAGTCGGAATCCCGGAGCTCCCATGCTATTTTTGTCGAAATTATCGCTTTGTCCTTATCCGGAATATTAATAGTCAGGCTGTCGAGCAGCTTATCCACATCACTTTGTGCAGCGATAAATTGGCTAAAGAAAAGTAACAGAAGTAAAATTCTCCGCATTGCGAAACGGGTTTGTTTGGAAAAACTAAGGTACTGTTTTCCGCGGAAAGAAATGAAAAAACCATGAACCGATTGAGAGTAATCCCTAATCGGTTCATAGCCTTGAAAAAATTATGAATAATTTACAATGTCGCCATATCGATCACGAAACGGTAACGCACATCGCCTTTGATCATGCGGTCGTAAGCGGTCTGAATGTCCTTGATATCGATCATTTCGATGTCGGAAACGATGTTGTGTTCTGCGCAATAATCAAGCATTTCCTGTGTTTCAGGCAGGCCACCAATTCCGGAGCCGGCAACGCTTCTTCTTCCACCAAGCAAAGCAAACGGATGCACCTGAATTTCTCCCGGCGGAACGCCCACACAGATGTGTATGCCATTGGTCCGCAAAAGCGACACGTATGCGTTCATATCATGCGGCGCAGAAACGGTATCGAGAATAAAATCAAAATACCCTTTGACGCTTTTGAACTGTTCGGCGTCTTTGGTCACTACAAATTTGTGCGCGCCCAGTTTTTTCGCGTCGGCCTCTTTGTCTGCAGACGTACTCAAGACGGTCACTTCCGCTCCAAAAGCGACTCCGAACTTGACCGCCATATGGCCTAGTCCGCCCAATCCGAGAACCGCCAACCGATGGCCTTTCCCGACTTTCCAATGCCTTAGCGGCGAATAGGTCGTGATTCCGGCGCAAAGCAATGGTGCAACAGCGGCGAGGTTCAGTTTTTCCGAAATGTGCAGCACGAAATCCTCATGCACTACAATCGTATTGGAATAACCGCCGTAAGTTGGCGTTTTCCTGTCCTGTTCAAGACCGTTGTAGGTTGGGCTGCTTCCGTTAAGGCAGTACTGCTCAAGGCCTTCCTGGCAATTTTCGCAGGTGCGGCACGAGTCTACCAGGCAGCCAGTCCCGGCAAGGTCGCCGATTTTGAACTTTTTGACATGGCTTCCGACTGCGACCACCTTCCCTACAATCTCATGTCCGGGCACCATTGGGAAGATCGAGCCGCCCCATTCATTTTTTATCTGGTGCAGGTCGCTGTGGCAGACGCCGCAAAATAATATGTCGAATTGAACATCGTGCGGGCCGACTTCCCGCCTTTCAAAATCCCACGGAGCGAGATTCGTTTCGGCATTTTGTGCCGCATATCCTTTGGTTTGTATCATGATAATATTTTTTATAAAGTTAATCAATTGATTTGATTGGTCTATTAATGAATTGTTAGTTTTTGGGAAACCACAAGCCTTTTTGAAGTTAAAATTTTCTGATCTTTTTTTCGAAATTAATAATCTGCAGCATAATTTTCTGCCGGATTCGCAAAACGTGAAATTTTTATTTATATTTAAAAACTTTTAACTCATTATCATGTCGAGACAATCCTATCACAACCACATCCGTTGGTATGCACCACATCATTTCGTCTATTATCCTGTTTTACTTATCCTGTTAGGGATCAGCGTCTATTTTAGTTTTACCAGACCCGAAACGGCGGTATGGATTTTCATGAGCCTCATCCTGATTTTACTATTTTCCGGCGCATACATGCTGCGCCAGCATTACAGCCTGAAACTGCAGAACCGCATCGTAAAGCTCGAATTGCGCTACCGCTATTTCGCACAGACCGGGAATCGCTTTGAAGAATTCGAACAAAAGCTCCGCGATTCGCAATTGTTCGCCCTGCGTTTTGCACCCGATTCGGAACTCGAAGCACTGGTGAAAAGTGCAGTCAATAATAAGCTTTCAGCCGGAAGGATAAAGAAAAGTATCGTGAGCTGGAAAGGCGATTATGCGCGGGTTTAAAATATAAACTTCGTACTCAAAAAATTACTCTCATCCGAATCGATAATCCCATTGATCAGTTTCTTGTTTTCCTCTGTCATCTTAAATGCCACGAGGGAACGGATTGAAAACGAACGGATCGCATCCGGAATCGATAGCGTGCCCTCGGCGCTGTCCTTTCTTCCTGTAAACGGAAAAATATCGGGCCCGCGTTGCGATTGGCTGTTGATATTCACACGACTTACCGTATTGACCAGCGGGTCGATCAGCGCGCCCACTTCGGCGGCATCAAGACTGAAGATGCTCACCTGCTGCCCAAATTTGGCATCAATCAGGTATTGGATTACTTCTTCCACATCATCAAAGGGCACCACGGGAATAATCGGTCCGAATTGTTCCTCATGGTATAGTTTCATTTTGTCATTCACCGGATAAACCACCGCAGGATAAAAGAAAGACTTGTTGGAAACTCCGCCATGCTCATTGATAACCTTGGCACCGTTCGCTTCGGCATCGGCGATACATTCATTCAGATAATCGATCTTGTAAGGCTCCGGCAACGGCGTCAGCGAAACACCGGCTTCCCAGGGCATCCCGAATTTGAGTTCGCCCACCGCTTTGCTGAACTGTTCCAGAAACACATCGGCAATGCTGCGGTGCACCCAGACAATCTTGAGTGCCGTGCAGCGTTGCCCATTAAACGACAAAGAGCCCGTAATCG
>DATHGE010000079.1:0-5702 GCA_035317805.1 Flavobacterium sp.
GTGGCGCTTCTTTCGATGATGGTCGTTAAAAGTTCTTTGGTGTAATATTGAAGTCGGCTTTGGATCCCGAAACGTGCACGCATCGGTGCTGTCAGCAATCCGGAACGCGTGGTCGCGCCGACGAGTGTGAATGGGTTTAAGTTGATTTGGACCGTACGTGCATTTGGCCCGGATTCGATCATAATATCGATCTTGAAGTCTTCCATCGCCGAATACAGATATTCTTCCACAATCGGGCTCAAACGGTGGATTTCGTCAATGAAAAGCACGTCGCGTTCTTCAAGGTTGGTAAGCAGTCCGGCGAGATCTCCGGGTTTGTCCAAGACCGGTCCCGAGGTGATTTTGATTCCGACCCCGAGTTCGTTGGCCAATATATTCGCAAGCGTAGTTTTACCCAATCCCGGCGGGCCGTGAAAAAGCGTATGGTCGAGTGCTTCATTCCTTTGGTTTGCTGCTTCGACAAAGACTTTGAGGTTATCCAGAATCTGATCCTGGCCGGCAAAATCGTAGAAAGCGAGCGGGCGCAATTTCTTTTCGAGATCGAGCTCTTCGGGATTGAAACGGTCGTTGGTCGGGTCTAAATTTTCATTCATGGGATAAAGATAGCCAAAATGTTTGTTGGAAAAATCACATCTGATAGCCTTCGGATAAAATGGAATGCCATTCGGTGTGGTTGTCTACATAATGCGCGACAAAGGAACACAACGGAAATAAAACGAGATGGTTCTTTTTAATGTATTGCAAAACCAGCCTGACGAGTGCGCTTCCGATGCCATTGCCTTGCAGGGATTCCGGCACTTCAGTATGCGTAAGGTAAATTTTGCGGTCTTCGATGGCATATTCGATAAAAGCGACCTGGCCGTCGACGTGGATTTCGAACTGGCTTTGCGCTTCGTTGTTGATGAGTTCGGGTTTGCCGGCCATCATCCGATCTTATAGCCTTTGGCGAGAATCGACTGCCATTCGGGATGGCGCTTGAGGTAAGCTGCCACGAATGGGCACAAAGGCGCCAATTTAAAATCGTTATCCTTGAGGTAATTTAAGGTCTTTTCGACGATACTTTTACCGACACCTTTGCCTTCGAGCGCTTTTGGGACTTCGGTATGCGTAAGGTACATGATCTGGTCTTTGTCGATTAGGTATTCGATGAAAGCGGTATGGCCTTCGGTTTCGAGTTCGAATCTTTTTTTGGTTTCGTTGCGGAAGAGTTCGCTAGTTTCCATCTTTTGTCGTGTTGTTGTTGAGATAATATGTCAGTGCGCCGGAAGGGCATTTTTTGACCTGTTCTATAATCGCATCGGTTGTGGCGCCGAGCGGCTTGATCCAGGGTTTGTCTTTGGGCTGGAAAACGGTTGGCAGGCCTTTGGCGCAATTGGCGCAATGGATGCACAATTCGTGTTTCCACACAATCGTTACTTCGCCGTTTGAATATTCCTTGGTTTCCATCTCAAATTCATTTGTATAAATATAGCAATTATCTCCGTTCGTTCCATAAAAAAAGCCTTTCGTACGAAAGGCTTTCATTTTTATATTAGAAGAGATTAGTGGTGCAATTGCTCCTCGCCTTCTTTCATCGGTACAGTCTGAGGAACGAAATCCTCATCATGTCCGGGTTTACTGTAATCGTAAGGCCATCTGTGCACTTCCGGAATTGGTCCGTCCCAGTTTCCGTGGATGTGTTTGATTGGCGCAGTCCATTCGAGTGTATTTGATCTCCATGGATTCTGAACCGTTCTTTTTCCGTAGAAAATACTACTGAAGAAGTTGTAAAGGAATACCAACTGGAATGCACCTCCGACCAAGGCGAAAGTCGTAATCAATACGTTTACATTCTGCAAGTCATCAAATAACGGGAAGTTCGTGTTCGTGTAATAACGTCTTGGCAAACCGGCCAATCCGATAAAGTGCATCGGGAAGAAAACCCCGTAAGCACAGACTGCTGTTACCCAGAAGTGGATATAACCTAAGTTTTTGTTGAGCATCCTTCCGAACATTTTCGGGAACCAGTGGTAGATTCCGGCGAACATTCCGTAAAGCGCAGAAATACCCATTACGAGGTGAAAGTGCGCTACGACGAAATAAGTATCGTGCACGTTGATATCGAGCGTGCTGTCTCCGAGGATGATTCCTGTTAAACCTCCGGTGATGAAAGTCGAAACCAATCCGATAGCGAAAAGCATAGCGGGATTTAACTGTAGGTTCCCTTTCCATAAAGTCGTTATCCAGTTGAATGCTTTTACCGCAGACGGGATGGCAATCAGTAAAGTCGTAAATGTAAACACCGAACCAAGGAACGGATTCATACCCGAAATAAACATGTGGTGTCCCCAAACGATTGTCGACAGGAATGCGATCGCCAGGATTGACATGATCATCGCACGGTAGCCAAAAATTGGTTTGCGGGAGTTGGTCGCCATAATCTCAGAAACCAGACCCATTGCTGGTAAGATTACGATGTATACCTCAGGGTGTCCGAGGAACCAGAACAAGTGTTCGAACAATACCGGTGAACCGCCCTGGTAATGCAATACTTCCCCGGCGATATAAATGTCAGATAAGAAGAATGAAGTTCCGAAACTTCTGTCCATAATCAACAGCAAAGCCGCTGACAAGAGTACCGGGAACGAGACGATACCGATTACGGCAGTGATGAAGAAAGCCCATATGGTAAGCGGCAATCTTGTCATCGACATTCCTTTTGTACGCAGGTTGATAACGGTTACGACATAATTCAATGATCCCATCAAAGAGGAAGCGATGAACACGGCCATGGAAACCAACCATAAAGTCATACCTGTACCTGAACCTCCGATGGCCTGTGGCAGTGCGCTTAATGGCGGATAGACTGTCCATCCGGCTGAAGCTGGACCTGCTTCTACAAATAAGGAAGAAATCATGATTACTGATGACGTAAAAAACAACCAGTACGAAATCATATTCAGGAATCCGGATGCCATATCCCGTGCACCAATCTGAAGCGGTATCAATAAGTTACTAAAGGTTCCGCTCAAACCGGCCGTCAATACAAAGAAGACCATAATGGTACCGTGGATCGTAACGAGTGCGAGATAGATATCGTTTGTCATTACCCCGTTTGGAGCAAATTTGTCACCCAGGAAAAAGTTGAAAATCTTGAATGATTCTTCCGGCCAGGCCAATTGCATTCTGAAAAGCATCGACATCCCAACACCAATGACACCCATGATAATACCGGTAATGAGGTATTGCTTGGCAATCATCTTGTGATCGATACTGAATATATATTTCGTTATAAAAGTATCTTTATGGTGGTGTTCGTGATCGTGATCGTGTGAATGGTCGTCGTGTCCGTGATCGTGAGCTGCTGACATATATGTTTACTTTAAATTTTCTTAATTATTATTTTGCTGCAACGGCTTTGGCTACTGCAGTGGTATCTTTTGCTTTTGAAGAGTCTTTTGTCGCGGCTGGCGCTTCGCCTTCTGCAGGTGCCGCGTTTGCAGCTTTCACCTCTTCAATTAAAGTTGGTTTCTCTGCCAACCATTTTTTGAAATCTTCCGGAGTATCCACAACAATTTTCATTTGCATGTTGTAGTGTGACGCACCGCAAATCTTATTACAAAGCAATAAATAATCAAAGGTGTAAGGATCCAGTGCGGTTTCGCCTTTGGCAACCAGTTCGGCGCTTTTCTTAGCCCTGAGCTCATTGATGTGCGCCACTTTTTCCTGCATGAAATCCATATTGCGCATTTCGTCGGTTGTGTAGATCGGCTCAAATGCGAATTGGGTAACCATTCCGGGAACACAGTTCATCTGCGCACGGAAATGCGGCATATAAGCGGAGTGCAATACATCCTGCGAACGCATTTTGAAAAGTATTTTGGTGCCTTTTGGCAAATGCAGTTCGCTAACCACTTTGTCATCCTGTGCATTTGGGTCGGCAAGGTCAACACCTAAAGTGTTCACGCCTTCAATATACCTTACATTGGCTTTTCCTAAAACGTCGTCCTGGCCTGAATATCTTGCGGTCCATTTAAATTGCTGTGCATACAATTCGACCACCATTACTTTTTCCTCTTTCTCGTTGACGAACATGATGTTGGTCCAGGCATACAATCCGTAAAGGATCAGACCTGCCAAAACTATCGCCGGGATAACGCTCCAGATAAATTCGAGTTTGTCATTGTCGGCAAAGTACAAGGCTTTTTGGTCTTGTCTTCCCCTGTATTTGAAGGCAAAATAATACAACAAAGCCTGGGTAATCGTCTGGACAATAAAGATCAGCACCCAAGTGATGTTCATCAGGTTGTCCAGCTGGCCACCGTGAGCCGAAGCCGGCGTATGCAGTACGAGGCCGCCCCATTGGATCAATCCGTAAATGGTGAAGATATAGATGAAGGCCAGAAAGCCGAACATCAGATACCCCTGAATATTGTTATCCTTATCGTTAGCTACCTGAGTATTATTCACATTTCCACCAACCTGAGTCAAATCAAATATTTTAGTCAACTGCCATAAGGCAATAGCCAATAAAACTAAAACTATAATTACCAACAAACTTGTCATCTGTTTTTTGCTTTAAATATTAATACTGAAAATGTTTACTTTCTTCGATGAAAGGATTTCTTTTTGGAAGCAGCGGCGCTTTTGTCAAAGCCGTAAACACCACAAATATGAACAACCCAAGGAAGAAAAGTACGGAGCAAATTTCGGAGATTCCGATAAACCACTGGTCGCCTACGCTTGACGGCATGATCATATTGAAGAAATCAATATAGTGCCCGAGCAGGATTACCGTTCCGGCCATAACCAGGATCCAGGAGATCCTTTTGAAATCGGTATTGACCAAAATTAAGATCGGGAACACGAAATTCATAACCACCGCGCCAAAGAACGGCAGGTTGTATAATTCGATTCTTGTGACGAAATAGGTCACCTCTTCAGGAATATTTGCGTACCAGATCAGCATGAATTGGGAGAACCATAAATAAGTCCAGAAAACGCTGAAACCGAACATGTATTTTGCCAAATCGTGGATGTGGCTTGTATTGACATGTTCCAGATAGCCTTTCGATTTCAGGTATAAGGTTACCATACAGATAACCGTTATTCCGCTCACAATAAAGCTTGCGAAAACATACCAGCCAAATAAGGTACTGAACCAGTGCGGATCGATTGACATGATCCAGTCCCACGACATGATCGATTCGGTCACGATAAAGAATACCAAAAATCCCGCAGTCATTTTGAAGTTCTTTTTATAGAAACTGTTGTCGTTGGATTCGTCCTGAGCCAGACAATATTTCCTGGTGAAATACCTGTAAAGGTTCCATCCGATTAAGAATACTGCCGCCCTGGTAATCCAGAATGGGAAATTCAGATAACCCGATTTGTTTGCGATCATGTGATCGTAATTCAGGCTTCCCGGTTTTGTAACGCCTTCGGCAAGCCAGGGAAATAAGTGGTTAAAATGCATTCCGCAAAGCAAAAGAATGATAAAGAAGATTACCGAACCTACCGGAAGGTAAGCGGTGATTCCCTGATTCACACGGAACAATACCGGAGACCATCCCGCCTGAGCCACAACATTTATTGCGTAAAAGGCCAATACGCCCAAAGAAATAAGCATAAAGAAAATACAGGCTACATATAAAGCAGCCCAAGGTTTATTTTGCAACTGATGTAAAACATGCTCAAGATGCTTTTGGTGTTCGGCGTGTGCA
>DATHGE010000080.1:0-10545 GCA_035317805.1 Flavobacterium sp.
ACATGAAACAAGGCTGGTACCACCGTTCTTTTGAGGCCGTCCTTAAAAACGGCACCGAAATTTCGGTCAACGTGCGCCGTTTCCTTTCGCTCGATCTCGACGAAGCCGGACTCATCCATTATGAAATTACGCCTGTAAACAAAGACGCGAAAATCGTCTACAAACCATACATCGACGCAGGCGTTTCCAATCTCGACGCCAATTGGGAAGAGAAATTCTGGGAACCGTTGGAAGTGAAGCACGCCGAAAATGCCGCTTTTGTAACCGCGCGTACGTTTAAGACGCATTTCAACGTGACGACTTTTATGCACAACAGCATCCTGTCAAATGGCCAAAACCTCAATCTGTCTACGGAAATCACCGAGGCTTCTAAAGAGAAAGTGCAGTTTGCGTATTCCGTAAACGTTGCCCGTGGTGAAAAATCAGCCATCCGGAAAATCGGCGGCTATACCGTTTCCTTAAACCATGACAACACGCTTTCGGCGGCTGAAAATGTCATCAAATCCGCTTTGGCGAAAGGCTACGACCAATTGTTGCAGGAACAGGTTGGCGCCTGGGCGAAAATCTGGGAAATGTCAGACATCACTATCGACGGCGATACCAAAGCGCAGCAGGGCATCCGCTTTAATATTTTCCAACTGAACCAGACTTATCTGGGAAAAGATTCGAGGCTCAACATCGGTCCGAAAGGATTCACCGGAGAGAAATATGGCGGTTCTACTTATTGGGATACCGAAGCGTATTGCATCCCGTTTTATATGGCGACCAAAGACCAGCATGTGGCGAGAAACTTGCTGACGTATCGCTACAACCAACTCGACAAAGCGATTGAAAACGCAGCGAAATTAGGCTTTACAAACGGTGCGGCCTTGTATCCGATGGTGACGATGAACGGCGAAGAATGCCACAACGAATGGGAAATTACGTTTGAGGAAATCCACCGGAATGGCGCGATTGCGTTTGCCGTTTTCAACTATTACCGATTCACGGGCGATTATTCCTATATTCCTGAAAAAGGTCTGGAAGTATTGATTGCGATCGCAAGATTCTGGCATCAAAGGGCGACCTATTCGACCAAGAAAAACCAATATGTCATCCTCGGCGTTACAGGCCCGAATGAATACGAAAACAACGTCAACAACAATTTCTACACGAATTACCTGGCGAAATGGTGCATCGAATATGCGATGGAACAGATCGAAAAGGTAAAATCTGAATATGCTTCCGATCATTCGAGAATCATCTCAAAAGTAAAACTCGACGACCAGGAAATGGCACGCTGGAAACAGGTTGCCGACAAGATGTATTTCCCGTATTCGGAGGAACACGACGTCTATCTGCAGCAGGATGGATTTCTCGATAAAGATCTGGTAAAAGTGTCCGACCTCGATAAATCACAGCGCCCGATCAACCAGAAATGGTCGTGGGACCGGATCCTGCGTTCGCCTTACATTAAACAGGCCGACGTTTTACAGGGATTCTATTTCTTTGAAGATCATTTTTCGACCGAACAATTGCAAAAACATTTCGATTTCTACGAACCTTTTACCGTGCATGAAAGCTCGCTTTCGCCTTGCGTGCATTCGATCCAGGCTGCCGTTCTCGGAAAAATGGATATGGCGTATACGTTCTATTTAAGGACTTCCCGACTCGACCTCGACGATTACAACAAAGAAGTTGAGGAAGGCTGCCACATCACTTCGATGGCCGGAACGTGGATGAGCATCGTGGAAGGTTTCGGCGGCATGCGGGTCAAAAACGACGCGCTGCATTTTGAGCCGAGGATTCCGGAACAATGGGATGCGTATTCGTTCAAGATCAATTTCAGGAACCAGGTTTTAAAAGTTTCGGTACATCCGAATGAAACCAAATTCTCACTCGAAGGCGGTAATGGTCAGGGCGCGGGCGAACAGGCGAAGCAAATTAAAGTTTTTGTCAACGGTGTTGAGATTACGGTCGGGCCGAATAGCTTGGTAACGGTATAGGGCGCTACGGGCGGGCTGTACGCTATATCTTTTACGGCCTTCGCTACGCTGCGGCCGCAAAAGGATACCGCTTCCATCCCTGACGCAATTTTGTGCAAACCGACACAATTTCGGTTTAATTGACGTTCTTTTCTTTTGTCTTGAAACAAACCGAGCCTGTGAGGTTCAGCGAACACCAAAACAAAATATTATTTTGGTGAGCTAAAAGAAGCAAAAATTCAAGCGTCCGATCGCTCGGCGACCTGCTAAGTTTTCAAGGTCGAAATCAAAAGAACTCGCTGCGCTCAAACAGCTTTTGATTTTTTCGCCCTTTTCAAACAGCAGGTGCCCGCCTGCGCGATCGAAGCGCGGCATCACGAAGCACGTTTTGTAGTAAATGAACAAATTCATTCGCTTGGAACGTAAAAAAACGTCCTTGATAAAGAAGAACGTTCTTAGAAAAATTTTCGGCGCTGCGTCAGCAAGCCAAAAATAAAATATAAAAATCCTTGGGCGAAGCTAGCCGCCCTTCTGAAAATATTCGTGAAAAACAACGAGAAGTGCAGTGGCAGCACTCCGCTTAGCCGAGTGCAACGCACGAGCGGTTCGGGGCGCGGAACGAAACTTCGAGGTAGTTTTTAGAATATTTTCAGGCAGGCTTGATTTTTTGTTTCTTTTGCATCAAGGCAAAAGAAAGTAAAACAACACAAATTATGAAAAAACTACTATTCCTGCTCCTCATTTCAACATCAGCATTCGCGCAAATCCAAAAAGTAGAGCCGCCATTCTGGTTCTCCGGAATGAAAAACCCTGAACTGCAAATCCTGTTCTACGGCAAAAATATCGCGCAGTACGAAACTTCGGTTTCCAATAATATCGTGATCACCAATGTCGCCAGAACCGAAAATCCGAATTACATTTTCATCACGATCGATACCAAAAATATCCCGGTTTCCGATTTGACTTTCTCCTTCAAAAGCAAAAACAAAGTCGCCTTTACCCAGAAATATTCGCTGAAACAACGCCGTAAGGATTCCGCTTTGCGCCAGGGCTACGATTCCTCAGATATGATTTACCTGATCATGTCCGACCGTTTCGCCAATGGAAACCCGAACAACGACAGTGCTGCCGATATGGCCGAAAAAGCCGACCGCTCCAAACCCGGTTCGCGCCACGGCGGCGACATCGAAGGCATCATCAAAAACCTCGATTATATCAAAGAACTCGGCGCGACAGCCGTTTGGAACACGCCACTTTGCGAAGACAACGCCGCCCGCGGTTCCTATCACGGTTACGCCCAATCCGATGTCTACAAAATCGACCCGCGTTTCGGGACCAATGAAGAATATCTCCAATTATCCTCCGAACTCCACAAACGCGACATGAAACTCGTCATGGATTACGTTACCAATCATTGGGGTTCTGAGCATTGGATGATCGCGGATTTACCGGCTTACGACTGGATCCACCAATTTCCGGGTTACGGGCAATCCAATTACCGCATGGCGACGCAGTTCGACAGCAATGCTTCGGCAATCGACCAGAAATATTGTGTCGACGGCTGGTTCGTCAAAAATATGCCCGACCTGAACCAGGCGAATCCATTGGTGCTGAATTACCTCACACAAAACGCCATCTGGTGGATTGAATACGCCGACCTCGACGGTTTTCGCGTCGACACCTATTCTTATTGCGACAAGGCCGGAATCGCCAAATGGACCAAGTCGATTATGGACGAATACCCGCATTTCAACATCGTGGGCGAAGTCTGGATGGACGACCAGGCGCAAATGGCCTATTGGCAGAAGGATTCGAAAGTGGGCGCGATCCAGAATTACAATTCCAACCTGCCAAGCGTCATGGATTTTACGCTTTTCACTGCAATCACAAAAGTCTTCAACGAAGACAAACAGGATTGGGACAACGGTATGCCGCGATTGTACAACAATTTCGCCAACGACTTCCTCTACCCGAACACCAACAGCATTCTCGTTTTCGCCGAAAACCACGACACGCAACGGTTTAACCAAACCTACCACGATCTGAAGAAATATGAAATGGCAATGACTTTGGTTGCTACGGTACGCGGCATCCCGCAATTGTACTACGGTTCCGAAATCGGGATGGACGGCGACAAAGGCAAAGGCGATGCCGACATCCGCCACGATTTCCCGGGTGGCTGGAACGGCGATACGGCCAATGCGTTCACCAAATCAGGGCGAACCACAGAGCAAAATCAATATTTCGATTTTACCTCCAAATTGTTCAACTGGAGAAAAACTTCCGAAGTCATCCACACCGGAAAAACCACGCAGTATTTGCCGCAGGACAATGTGTATGTATATTTCCGCTACAACGAAAAGCAAACCGTAATGGTAATCCTGAACAATTCCGCAGAAAATAAAACCTTCAAAACCGATCGTTTCGCAGAAAATATCAGGAATTTCAAATCGGGAAAAGACGTGATTTCAGGAAAAACCGTCGATTTGAAAACCGATATTTCCATCGAACCAAAATCGGCCTGCATTTTAGAATTGAATTAACTTGAAGCCATTCCCGCTATCCGTTGCAATCTGTCATTGCGAACGAAGTGAAGCAATCTTTTGAGCGTTTCCGCAATCGCAATGACAGGATTTCCACTGCTATCGGGGCTAAAAAACCAACCATGAAGAAACACTTTCTAATCTTACTTCTTTTCATTTCCGGACTCGCAGTCGGACAAAACGCCAACAGGCAATATCTTTCCCATTCCTGGAAGAACAAAATCCTCACCGTCAAAACCTCCGACGGCGACTATGCCATCAAAAGCTACACGGATAAGATTTTCGAAACCACCTTCATCCCGAAAGACGAAACCTTCAATCCGGAATCGCATGCGGTAGTAATGCCGCCCAATGTGGCTTTAGCCAAATTCAGCCAAACCGGCAATCTCCTAAAACTCGACACCGGCGAAATACAGGTCGTCATCCAAAAATCGCCATTTAAAATTTCCTATAATTACAACGGAAATGAGATCCTTTCCGAGAAAAACGGCTTCACCCAAAAAGACAGTACGCAAACCATCGATTTCAACATCGACGCCACGGAAGCGCTTTATGGCGGCGGCTCCCGGGCACTCGGACTCAATCGCCGCGGCAATCTGCTCAAGCTATACAACCGCGCGCAATACGGTTATGGCGATCGCGCGGAATTGCTGAATTTCTGTATTCCGTTGGTCTTGTCCTCAAAAATATACGCCGTCCATTTCGACAACGCCGCCATCGGAAGCCTCGACCTCGACAGCAAAAAGAACAACACGCTGACTTACGAAACGATATCGGGAAGAAAAACCTATCAGGTCATTGCCGGCGACAACTGGGAAGAACTCACGCGACTTTATACGCAGCTCACCGGAAGGCAGCCGTTGCCGCCGCGCTGGGCTTTTGGGAATTTCTCAAGCCGTTTTGGGTATAAGTCACAAGCCGATGTAGAAAAGACGATTAAGAAATTTGAAGACGACAAAATTCCTGTCGATGCCATTATTCTCGACCTATACTGGTTCGGGAAAACGGTTCAGGGAACGCTGGGGAATCTCGAATGGGACAAGGAGACTTTCCCAAATCCAGAAAAAATGATCGCCGACCTCAATAAAAAAGGCATCAAAACCATTTTGATCACCGAGCCGTTTATCCTGACCACTTCCTCCAAATGGCAGGAAGCGGTGGATAAAAAAGTGCTCGCAGTCGGAAAAGACGGCAATCCGTTCCAATACGATTTCTATTTCGGAAATACCGGAATCGTCGATATTTTCAAACCCGAAGGCAAAACCTGGTTCTGGAACATCTACAAAAACCTGGTCAACCAAGGCGTTGGCGGCTGGTGGGGCGATCTGGGCGAACCCGAAGCTTTCCCGTCCAAAGCGATCACCGCCAAAGGAACCGCCGACGAAGTACACAATATTTACGGACACAATTGGGCGAAGTTGCTCGCCGACGGCTACAAAAAAGATTTCCCAAATGTGCGCCCGTTTATCCTCATGCGCGCCGGTTATTCGGGTTCGCAGCGTTACGGCATGATTCCGTGGAGCGGCGATGTGAGCAGAAGCTGGGCCGGATTACAGTCGCAACCCGAAATCGCACTCGAAATGGGCATGCAGGGAATCGCCTACATGCATTCTGACCTGGGCGGATTTGCAGGCGATTATTTCGATAACGAACTCTATCTGCGTTGGCTGCAATATGGCGTTTTCCAACCGATATTCCGACCGCATGCCAGCGATGACGTTGCGCCGGAACCGGTTTACAAAGACATCGTGACCAAAGAAAAAGCGAAGAAGCAGGTGGAATTGCGTTACCAACTCCTGCCCTACAATTATAATATCGCTTTCGAGAATACACGCCTCGGAACGCCTTTGATGCGTCCTTTGATTTTTGAAGAACCGGATAATCCGGCGCTTTTCAACTACACGCAATCATATCTTTGGGGCAATAGTTTTTTAGTGACGCCGATTTTAAAACCCGGAATCACATCGACAGCCGTTTATTTTCCGAAAGGCAACAATTGGTTCGATTTCTATTCCGATGAAAAACACGTTGGCGGAAAAACAGAAAATGTAGCCGTGACAGAAGACCACATTCCGGTTTTTGTACGCGGCGGCGATTTTATCCCGATGATTAAACCGATCCCGAATACGTCTAAATATTCACTCGCGGATTTCGACCTGCATTTTTATTACGATCCCGAAAGTGCCCAAAGTAGCGGCGCACTTTACAATGACGATGGCGCAATGCCCGATGCATATGAAAAAGGCGCCTACGAAAACATCGGCTTCAGCAGCAGCGTAACGGGCAAAATGATTGCGGTGAAATTGACGGCAAGTCCAAAAAAAGACCATTACACCGTCTCCGATAAAAACATCACTTTGGTTATCCACAACTTTTCAACCCCGAAAAAAGTGACAGTTGACGGAAAAATCGTTACTTTTAAAACCACAAAAAACGCCCTGGAGATTCCGGTACTTTTGGAAAAAGGAACCACGAGGCAAATCAAAATCGAACTCTAAATGAGAAAAACCGCGACCCTTCTTTTAGTCTCAATCCTGTCGGTTGCCAATTTTACTTCGGCACAGACAAAAGACAATGTTCCAATGGAAAGCAAAACCGTAAAACAAAAAACGCCGTTCGTGTGGGAAGGCGCCAATTTATATTTTTTAATGACCGACCGTTTCAACAACGGTGATAAAACGAATGACGTTAATTTCAACCGCACTAAAAAACCCGGAAAACTGCGCGGTTTTGAAGGCGGCGACATCAAAGGCATCACGCAGAAAATCGAGGAAGGCTATTTTGACAAGCTCGGCGTCAATGCCATCTGGCTGACACCGATTGTCGAGCAGATTCACGACGGCGTTGACGAAGGAACCGGTCTGTCTTATGGCTTTCACGGCTATTGGACGCGCGACTGGACGAATTTAGATCCGAACTTCGGAACCAAAAAAGACCTCGCCGAACTCGTAGCCAAAGCACACGCGCACGGCATCCGGATTTTGCTCGATGCAGTCATCAACCACACCGGACCGGTTACTGCGATCGATACGGTCTGGCCCGAAGACTGGGTGCGCACAGGGCCGCAATGCGATTACAAGACTTTTCAGGGAACGACCGAATGCACTTTGGTGAAAAACCTGCCCGACGTTAAAACCGAAAGCACGCAGGAAGTTTCGCTGCCGCCGTTTCTCGTTGAAAAATGGAAAACCGAAGGCCGATACGACCAGGAAGTAGCGTCGCTTGATGCTTTCTTCAAAAGAACCGGTTATCCGAGATTGCCTAAATATTACATCATCAAATGGCTGTCGGATTATGTCTCCGAATTCGGGATCGACGGTTACCGCGCCGATACCGTAAAGCATACGGATGAAGGCGTTTGGTCGGATTTCAAGACCCAATGCGAATATTCTTTTCAGGACTGGAAAAAGAGAAATCCTGAAAAAGTGCTCGACGACAACCATTTCTATACCATTGCAGAAGTCTATAATTATGGCATCAGCGCAGGCAAGAATTTTGATTTCGGCGACCGGAAAGTGAACTATTTTGCCAATGGATTCAACAACATGATCAACTTCGAATTCAAATGGGATGCACAGCGCGAATACGAATACATCTTTTCGAAATATTCCACCAAACTCAATATGGAACTCGAAGGCTTCAGCGTCCTGAACTATCTGTCTTCACATGATGACGGCTCGCCATTCGATGCCAAGCGCGAAAAAACCATCGAAAGCGGTACCAAATTATTGCTGTCCCCGGGTGTATGCCAGATTTATTATGGCGACGAAACCGGACGTTCGCTCGAAGTTCCCGGAACCGAAGGCGATGCCACGTTGCGTTCTTTCATGAACTGGGACGAATTGAAAAACAGTCCGGAAAAGCAGAAAGCGCTTGAGCATTGGCAAAAACTGGGGCAATTCAGGAAAAACCATCCCGCAATCGGCGCGGGCGTTCACCGTCAGATTTCGGCGGCGCCTTATGTTTTCAGCCGCGGTTACATCATGGGCGATTACCTCGATCGTGTGATTATCGGGCTCGATTTACCAGCCGGTAGGAAAATCATCACCGTTTCTTCGGTATTTAAAGACGGGACAAAATTGCGCGATACCTATTCCGGAAAAGAATTGGTTGTCGACAAGGGCAGGGTCGTATTCGATTCGGATTTTACCTTCGTCCTCCTGGAAATGAACAAATAAAAATCATAAAAACGCTTTCTTAACGAGGGCGTTTTTTATTTTTACGACATGAACAAAATCCTCAATATCGGGCATCGCGGCGCCAAAGGCCATATTGCCGAAAACACTTTGGAAAGTTTTCAGAGGGCGCTTGATCTGGGCGCTGACGGAATTGAGTTCGATGTGCATTTGAGCGTCGATGGCGAAATTATTGTCATCCATGATGAAACGGCCAACCGCACGACGAACGGAAGCGGTTTGGTGAAAGAACTGACTTTGGCGCAATTGAAAAAACTGCGGATTGAAAACCGGTTCGGAATCCCGACGCTTGCAGAAGTATTTGATTTGGTGGATCATAAATGCCTGATCAATATTGAACTCAAGGCGCATGAAACCGCAAAGCCGGTAGTCGACCTGATCGAAAGATACGTTGTGGAAAAGCACTGGAAATATGAGGAATTCCTGATTTCCTCCTTCGACTGGGCAGCATTGCAGCAAGTGCGCGACTTGCATGAAGAGATCCCGCTTGGCGTATTGACACATACCGATTTGGATCTGGCTGTGGCTTTCGCCAAATTCATCAGGGCCGAAACCATCCATCCCTATTTCCATTTGCTTACCTCAGAAAATACGAAAGCGATGCAAAGCGAAAATCTTAAAGTCTTCTCCTGGACGATTAACGAACTGGAAGACATCGACAAAATAAAATCTTATAAAGTAGACGGAATCATTACTGATTTTCCGGAACGGGTCTGATTTTTACCAAAACAGCCTTGACATTTTTTGTGTTCTGCAGTTATCGCGTTTAGGATTTTTTATCCGAAGATATAAATCAGATATTTGCAGGGAATTATTCCACATGAACCAGAACTACGATATCATTATTGTTGGCGGCGGCGCTGCCGGATTTTTTGCGGCGATCAATATTGCCGAGAAAAATCCGAAGGTAAGAATCGCCATCCTCGAACGCGGCGCAGGCGTTTTGGAAAAAGTGCGCATTTCGGGCGGCGGACGCTGCAATGTGACGCACGCGTGCTTTGAGCCGAATGAACTCGTGAAGTTTTATCCGCGTGGCGAAAAGGAACTGCGCGGACCGTTCCACCAATTTGCTTCGGGCGATACGATCGAATGGTTCGAAAAGCACGGCGTCGAATTGAAGGTTGAGGAAGACGGACGTATGTTTCCGGTTTCCAATTCTTCGCAGACGATTATCGACTGTTTCCTTAAAGCGACCCAAAAACTGGGAATTTCAGTGTTGACGGGACAAAGTGTGCAATCGATATTCAAAAAAGAAAATTGCTGGAAAATCGATACGCAAAACGAAAATTATGTAGCCGGAAAACTCATCCTCGCCACTGGGAGCAACCCGAAAATCTGGGAAATGCTGCAAAATTTTGGGCATGTGGTAATCAATCCGGTTCCTTCTTTATTCACCTTCAATATCAAAGATTCACGGATAAAAGAATTGCCGGGCGTTTCGGCGTTGGTTTCTGTCAAGGTGAAAGATACCAAACTTACGTCAACCGGACCTTTGCTGATTACCCATTGGGGCATGAGCGGCCCTGCAATCCTGAAGCTTTCGGCCTGGGGCGCAAGGATTTTGAATGAGAAGAATTACCAGTTTACGATTTTTGTGAACTGGCTCAATGATATGGATTTTGAAGATGCCGAAAAGATCCTGCGCAATCTGAAACAGGAACATTCTAAAAAAGCGGTTTCCAAAAAATCGCCGTTCGACTTTCCCAACCGTTTGTGGGAAAGTTTGGTTTTGGCGTCGGGGATTGAAGGCGAAACAAAGTGGGCGGATTTATCAAAAATACAACTGGCCAACCTTGCAAACCAACTGACCAATGCACAATTCCAGGTGAACGGCAAAAGCAC
>DATHGE010000081.1:0-3165 GCA_035317805.1 Flavobacterium sp.
CGGTGGCGTATTGGTAGTACTTACATAATATTGATAACCGCCCGATGGTGGTGTGGCCAATGCATTCCAGTTAATCGTCGCGCTTCCCGAAGTGATGCCGGTAGCCGCAAGTAACGTTGGCGCAAAACATGTCGTAGGCCTGATATCGATATCATCTATCAAAGTCGTTTCATTACCGTCTACAGATTCATCAAGGAACCCAAAGTAATAGGTTCCGGTTGATGGCGCAACAAAGTTAATGACATTGGTATATGCCCCGCCTTTCAAATTTGAATGGTTGGCAATTTGTGTCGTCATAGAGCCCGAATAAGGGAGCGTTCCGTAAGATAATGACAACTGCTGCTCGGTATAAGAAAAAGTACCAGATGCACCATAACGGTAACTGATTCTATAAGAAGTTCCGGCAGTCATGGCAACACCACTGGTGTAAAACCAGGCTTCGTTGTCATTCCCGGTGTTTACCTGAATCCTGAGGTGCCTGCTAAAGAAGCCCCATGCGTTTGGAGCAGATGCATCAGAAGAAACCCAAGTTCCCAATGTCGCAGTCGCACCAGATGAAAATGTTTGCAATCCGTCACAGACATCGATGCCCGGAAGCGTAACGGTATTAAAATTTTGCGTGTAAGGCATTACCGCAGCACATAAAGTCCTGAAGGTCGCATAAGCCGACCAGCCGCTATTGGGGCCGCAATTGGAACGTACATATATATAGTATACCGTGCCTGCTGCCAATCCTGTCACCGATCCCGTAAGTCCGGCAGTCGTTCCCATAAAAGGGCTCGTCGTTGCGGCAACCGGGTTGGTCTGGTTTACATCAGTGGCTCCGAGCGTCGTTACCATATATTCATAACCACTAGCTGGGACAGGCGCCGCCGCGAGCCAACTGAAATTGACCGCAGTCGTTGTTATTGAAGTTGGAACCACCACAATTTTTCGCGGTGCGAGACAGCTTGGCGGTGTAAAGGTTACAGCGGCATTTGGACTGGTTACATTATATCTTGTAGACACAAAAGCGTTGTTTGCAGTACCACGGCCAAACACCGGATTGGCTGTTGGCCATGCGCCACTAACGTTGTATGTTTTATTATTGAAATCATGGTTCTTTTCGCCGCGAAGACCCACTTCGCCATTGGCAACAAAGGTTTGTGCAGCAAATAGTGCACTTCCCGCTGTTTTGTAATTAATTTCCACAAGACCCGGATTCGTTACGTTTAACACATCTGATTCGTGAAGAATAATCTGCGCATTCATCGGTCCGTTCGCCAGCGCACTTCTATATACCGTCCATTGTAAAGTAAACGTACGATTTCCAACAGCGCCTGTCGTGTATTTTAGTACATCGACACCAGTTCCTTTTAAATCCATTCCATAGGCGGCAATGACACCTTCATAGGTTTCTGTGCTGGAAATTGGTTTAAAGTTAGTAGTTGTTGGCGCAGTTCCGAACGTAATAAATCCATTAAAGGACACAAAACAGGTCGTGTAGACTTTGCCGTTGAAGTTGAAGTTGAATCCGATTGGGATGGCTCCGGATACCGCATTGTCTAATGTGGCATTGACATTGGTGCCAAAAACACCAGTCGCACCGCCGCCTGTTGTAATCGCAGTATAGGTTTGCGCTACAGAAGTAGAAGTCGTGCTATAAGAACTAACCTGCGCCTGAATACTCAAACTTCCAATACACAACAGTGCAAGGAATAAACTTTTTATGGAAAAGAACTTGGTATTACTTTTTTCTGCGAGGCAACAAAAATTTGTAAGTAATTTTGAAATCATAACGTAATAGTTTTTTAGGTAAGTGTGGTATTAATATTCTTGAAAAACCAGGTTGAAAAGGGTTGATTTTCACTTTGTTGATGTAAAATCCATAACGTTAAAAAAACATTATGGAGCATAAATTTACATTAAAACTTTGTATATCATAATTTATACTCTTAAAATGCAAAGTTTGTCGATGAACTGCAAATTAAACCGATTAAACGCATTATTGCCGACAGTTTAAGATTACTAAATGTTATCCTGAAAATCTGGTAATCTGCAAAAATGAAGGCATTATCGAAATCAAAATTAATAAAAATTTAAAGTTTCCATAATCAATGGTAATAAATTTATTAACAGTAAGTCGCTTCTTTTGATAAACTTTCTGCAGTCGCTTTAAAACAATAAAAGGCCATTTTTCAGGATTGCAATTTCATAAACTTTAAAACAGAAAACCCATAAATAGCACCAGCGGTTAATTTCTCCAACCGAATAAAAAAAGCCTCTTGTAACCAACAAGAGGCGATTTATCCTAATCTAACTAATATAAAATAAAAAAAATTATGCAATCGTACTTTGGTAATTTGATGCTTTCTTAAGGAAGGCTTTCATCAACAAACGGTTCGGGGCGATTCCTGAATTGATCATTTGTTTTTTGCTGTTCTCGTCAACATTCTTAACATCTGCTTTTGGAGTTTGCTTTGTACCCATAAACCATGAAACCATATTCATGTTAGCGTTATACTCTGTAGTATTGTTTGTTACAGTAGTTGCCCCTGCGTTATCGTCTGAAGAAGCTACGTTGAATTGTAATGCAATAGTTGTAGTTTGCGCAGGTTGAACATTTTGTCCAAACATTCCAATACTGGATAATAATAATAAAACAAATAAAACGATCAGGCTCACTCTTGAGAAGTCAGAAGTATTTTCGTTTGAATTCATTTGTGATACATTTTTCATAATCCGTTATTCTTTTGGTTGGTTTTGGTTGATTAGCATTTCCTTTTCTAATACATGTCAAAACTAGGGCATTAACGATCGGATATAAAATATTTTCGTTGAAGTAACCCAAAACTCGTTAAAGCGCAAAAAAGCCCAATTCCTTTGCATTTCAGCTAAAAATAGTGTCGTTCATGGAGTGTTATAGTTGGCTGTATCGATTAAATGCAGGTGTTTCTTCCAACCAATCCGTTAAAAACCGTTACTTTCTGCTAACTTTTTGTTTACAGTAAAAAAACACGCCATTTTGGGTGATGTTTTTGCCCGAAAATAAATACGCACGGTGACCGTTTTGAAAACCGCGCGTCGAAGGAATTAAAACCGTGCGTCCGATAAACCTAAACCTATTGGTTTGGAAGATTCAAACCTATTGGTTTGGAAGATTCAAACCTATTGGTTTGGAAGATT
>DATHGE010000082.1:0-3462 GCA_035317805.1 Flavobacterium sp.
GAATACAGTCATTTTGGCGAAAAGGAAAATGTCCAGGTTTTGGCCTTCATTGACCGCATGGATTTGGTTTACGCTGCAGCGGATGTCGTGATTTCACGCGCCGGCGCTTCTTCGGTTTCGGAGCTGTGTATCGTCGGGAAACCCACGATTTTCATTCCGTCGCCAAACGTAGCCGAAGACCATCAGACCAAAAATGCACAGGCCATCGTAGACAAAGGCGGCGCGATATTGATGAAGGAAAGTGAACTCGACACCAAGTTCACCTCAATTTTCAATAAAATGGTTTCCGATGAAAATCTGCAAAAGAGCTTGTCCGAAAACATCAAAAAACTGGCAAAAGTCAATGCGACCAAAGACATCGCAGAAGAAATAATAAAATTAATCAAATAGCGCAGAGGCTCAGGTATTCAGCAACTATGAATCTAAATCAAATCCATAACGTCTATTTCATCGGCATCGGAGGCATCGGAATGAGTGCGCTTGCCCGTTATTTCAAGAATATCGGCAAGAACGTTTCGGGTTATGATAAAACCGCGACGACGTTAACGGACGAATTGATTGAAAGCGGCATCGCGATCCATTTCGAAGACCGCATCGATTTGATCCCGAAAGACTATTATATAGAGAATACGCTCGTGGTTATCACGCCTGCAGTTCCGATTGCGCACTCCGAATGGAATTATTTTCTCGAAAGGCAATTCCTCGTGATGAAACGCGCGGCGGTGCTTGGGTTGATTACGAAAGACACATTCTGTTTTGCAGTTGCGGGAACGCATGGGAAAACGACAACTTCAAGTATCCTCGGACATATCTTATATGAAAGCGGTGCCGATGTGACGGCTTTCCTGGGCGGAATCGTCGAAAATTACAATTCGAATTTAATCGGGAGCGGAAAAACCATAACCGTTGTGGAAGCAGATGAGTTTGACCGTTCGTTTTTGCACCTGCACCCGGACATCGCCTGTGTGACGTCGATGGATGCGGACCATTTGGACATTTATGGCGATGCGGCGGCGATCGAGGATTCGTTCCGTGAATTTGCCGATAAGGTAGAAGATAAAACCAAATTATTTGTGGCGAATGGGCTTCCGCTTGACGGAATTACCGTTGCCGTGAATCAGGATGCGGATTACAAAGCGTTCAACATCAGGATTGAAAATTCACAATATGTTTTCGATGTGCAGACGCCAACGGAAACGATAAAAGACTTGCGTTTCGGATTGCCTGGGACCCATAATCTGACCAATGCGTTAATGGCTTTAGCAATGGCCAAAACTTATGGTACCCCAACCACAGACATTGCTAAAGCATTAATGTCATTCCAGGGAATCAAGCGCCGCTTTTCGTATCAGATTAAATCGGACGATTTGGTTTATATCGATGATTATGCACACCATCCGACGGAAATCAACGCGGTGCATCAGGCGGTTTCCGAATTGTATCCGGACCAGAAAGTCCTTGCGATTTTCCAGCCGCATCTGTTTTCGAGAACCAAGGATTTTGCCGATGATTTTGCAAAAAGCCTGTCGCAGTTCGATGAAGTGATCCTGATGGACATTTATCCGGCAAGGGAACTTCCGATGGAGGGCGTTACTTCGCAATGGCTGATGGATAAAATGACAAATGAAAATAAAGAACTGGTTTCCAAAGCGCAATTAATTCCGAAAATTCTGGCAAGCGATAAGAAAATAATCGTCACGATCGGAGCGGGTGATATCGGTGAAATGGTCAAATCGATAAAAGAAGCACTGAAGGCAAAATAGCGCCGTTTGAGCCTATAAAATTTGCAGGAAAATTTTTATTTAAACCGGCAAATCGAGTAAAGAAAATTAAAAAATAAAAAGCGATACAAAGATGAAAATATTTAACTGGACAAATATCAGATTGCTGCTCATGTTTGCGTTAGTAATATTCCTGTATTCCTTCACTTCACAGCGGAATGAGCATCGAAAACTGGTCAAATCAGAAGTCGTTTTCACCGACGACAACGACCCGTTTATCCAACGCGAAACGGTTAATAAATTGTTAATAGAAAATAAAAAAGATGCAACAGGCATTGAAAAAGATAAATTAGATTTGAACAAGTTGGAAAAATCGATAAACGGCAACCCGATGATTGAGAAATCGGAGGTTTTTGTCAGCATCGATGGTGTCCTCAAAGCTGTGGTAAAACAAAAAACGCCAATAGCCAGAGTATTCGACGAAAGCGGCTCATTTTACATTGACTATCAGGGAAGTGCAATGCCGTTATCGGAAGAATTTACCGCAAGGGTTCCAATCATTTCGGGGGAAATTAACAAAGAAAATAAGGACGAATTAGACAAGTTGTTGCGATTTGTTTACGACGATGAATTTTTGAGAAAAAATATCATTGGCATACAGATTTTGCCTAATGGCAGCTTAAAAATGGTCAACAGGGATTTTGATTACGCAATTGATTTTGGCAAAACGATCAACATCGAGCGCAAATTCAACAACTATAAGGCATTTTTTCAGAAAGCAGTTGCGGACAGTTCGTTGTACAAGTATAAAAATATCAATCTGAAGTTTACGCAACAGGTAGTGTGCACTAAATAAAAGGTTATGGAAAAAGAGAACATTGCAGTAGGTTTAGACATTGGGACAACAAAAATTGTCGCGATGATTGGCAAGAAGAATGAGTACGGCAAACTGGAAATCCTGGGTGTCGGAAAATCGAAGAGCCTTGGCGTGGCGCGTGGCGTGGTGAACAACATTACCCAGACGATCCATTCTATCCAACAAGCGATTGCTGAAGCGGAAAACAACTCAGGTTACAAGATTAAGGACGTCGTTGTCGGGATTGCGGGGCAACACATCCGCAGCATCCAGCACTCCGATTACATCAGCCGCAGCAATGCAGAAGAAGTGATTGGCGGGAAAGACATTGATTTACTGATCAACCAGGTTCATAAACTGGCGATGCTTCCGGGTGAGGAAATCATCCATGTATTGCCGCAGGAATTCAAGATCGACGGGCAATCGGACATTAAGGAACCGATCGGAATGTACGGCGGACGCCTCGAAAGCAGTTTCCATGTCGTGGTTGGACAGGCATCTTCGATCCGGAATGTCGGGCGTTGCATCCAGAGTTCGGGAATTGAACTTTCCGGTTTGACATTGGAGCCATTGGCTTCAGCCGACGCGGTTTTGAGCCAGGAAGAAAAAGAAGCCGGTGTGGCGTTGATTGATATCGGCGGCGGAACAACCGATTTGGCGATTTTCAAAGACGGCATCATTCGCCATACGGCGGTGATTCCTTTCGGAGGAAATGTGATTACCGATGATATTAAGGAAGGCTGTTCGATTATCGAAAAACAGGCCGAGCTTTTAAAAGTGAAATTCGGGTCGGCATGGCCGGGTGAAAATAAAGACAACGAGATTGTTTCAATTCCGGGTTTAAGAGGAAGAGAGCCAAAGGAAATTTCGTTGAAAAACCTATCA
>DATHGE010000083.1:0-2111 GCA_035317805.1 Flavobacterium sp.
TCCGGATATTGCGCGAACTTTAGGCAAAACGATGGCGCAATTCAAGAACGCCACGGAAGATATCAAAAGCGAAATTCACAAAGGCATCAAAGAAAACGGTCTTGACGAATCCCTTACAAAAATTACCGGAAATATCCAGGCCGAAATCGGCAGGGCGAAAGAAAACCTTCTTGGCGACGCTCCGAAGCAACTCAATGATATTAAAGAAAACATTATCGGCGATACCAACGAACAGGTTGCCAGGACCCAAGCGGAAATCGACGACATCACCGGACCAATCAAACGCCAAATCTAATGGTTGATCACTTACTGCTTTGGGACCGGAAATTGTTTGTTTACCTCAATGGACTGGGAAGTGAAAAATATGACGGTTTGTGGCTTTTCATCACCAGCCAGGTCAATTGGATCCCGATTTTTCTGTTAATCGGTTACTTGGTTTTTAAGCATTTGGGATGGCGCCATGCCGTGATGATCCTCATTATAATCGCAGCCTTAATCGCTTTGACCGACCAGACAACCAATCTTTTCAAATATGGTTTTCAACGGTTGCGCCTGGGAAATGAACCCGAGCTCGCACATTTGATCCGCGCGATACAAACCCGGAAATCCTTTAGTTTTATTTCGGGGCACGCCTCCAATTCGATGGCTTCGGCCGTGTTTTTATATTTGGTGCTGAAACCTTACCTGAAGTATATGGGATTCATTTTCCTTTGGCCATTAATCTTCGCTTATAGCAGGATTTACTTGGGATTGCATTATCCACTCGACATTATTTGCGGCTACATCTGGGGAATTATGATGGCATTTATCATGTGGGAAGTTTACAAAATCTCACGCGATAAGTTCTTTCCGAAGCAAAAGGAACATTTAGACAACCCGACTAACGCTTAATCCGTCGCGGATTGGCAGGATGACGGTTTCAATCCTTGGATCATTTTTGAGAGTCAGGTTGTAGTCTACCAATACTTTTGTACTAATGTCTTTTGGGTCGACTGGCTCGGTGACTTTGCCGCTCCACAAGACATTGTCGGATAAAATGATGCCGCCTTTGTTCATTTTCGGGAGAATCAACTCAAAATAATTCTTATAATTTTCCTTATCGGCGTCGATAAAAACAAGGTCGAATTTCCTTTCCAATGTTGAGATAATGTCGACCGCTTCACCCAAATGCTGTACGATCTGTTTTCCCCAGGGCGATTTGTCGAAATATTTCCGTTGAAAATCAACCAATTCTTCCTTAATATCAATGGTATGCAATATGCCGTTTTCGGCCAGGCCTTCGCAAAGACACAACGCTGAATAGCCGGTATAAGTTCCGATTTCCAGAATGGCATTTGGACGGATTAATTTCGAAAGCAGACTCAAAACACGTCCCTGGAAATTGCCGCTGAGCATTCTCGGAAGCAAAATTTTCTGATACGTTTCTTTGTTTAATGCCGCCAGTAATTCGGGTTCGTTTTCGGAATGGCGTTCGATATAATCTTCTAATTCAGCGGAAATGAAATGCATTTTGGTTGTTTTTTGCCAAAGTTATCAAAATATAGAATCCGTAAATCAACAAATAGTCATTAAATTTGCACCATGGAAACCCAAAAGAAGGACATCCGGGCTTTGTCGAAAGAGCAATTGCGTGATTTTTTCATGACGAATGGCGACCAGGCTTTTCGCGGAAACCAGGTCTATGAGTGGCTTTGGAGCAAAGGTGCGCATACGTTTGATGACATGACCAATGTGGCCAAATCGACGCGGCAGATGCTCGGTGAAAATTTTGTAATCAACCATATTAAGGTCGACCAGATGCAACGCAGTTCAGACGGAACCGTAAAAAATGCGGTGCGTTTGCACGATGGTCTGGTGGTCGAATCGGTTCTGATTCCGACCAACACCAGAACAACGGCTTGTGTTTCGAGCCAGGTGGGCTGCAGTCTCGACTGTAATTTTTGTGCCACGGCAAGACTAAAAAGGATGCGGAATCTGAATCCGGATGAAATCTACGACCAGGTTATTGCCATCGACAAAGAAAGCCGTTTGTATCACAACCATCCATTGTCCAACATTGTTTTTATGGGAATGGGCGAGCCTTTGATGAATTACAATAACGTGCTGAAGGC
>DATHGE010000084.1:0-10249 GCA_035317805.1 Flavobacterium sp.
ACAACGGGTTACAACGGGAAACTTTCTTTCAATGTATCGACTGCCTATAAAGACCGTTTTTATTTCGGATTGAACCTCAATACTTATTTCACAGATTACACCAAAACGACGAGTTTCTATGAAGAAAACAACAATCCGCCATTCGCGGGTGCCAGCGTCAGGGATGTCACTTTTGAAAACGACGTGCACACTTATGGCAACGGATTCTCATTCCAACTTGGCGCGATTGCGAAGATTACGCCGTCGTTCCGGGCCGGATTGGCTTATGAATCGCCGACCTGGTACCAACTCAACGATGATGTCCGTCAGATTGTTCTGGCGCACGGAAGCAATCTCCCGCAAGGCAGTTATGGAATTTCCGATTCGGATTTCTTTATCTTATACGAACCTTACAACCTTAAAACGCCGGGGAAATTTACGGGAAGCCTTGCTTATGTTTTCGGAAAATACGGCCTCATAAGTGTCGATTATTCACTTAAGGATTACAGCAACACGCGATTCAGCCCGAAAGACGATTATTTCAGGCCGATAAATGCACAAATGTCTACTTTACTCGATGTGGCCGGCGAATTGCGCATCGGTGCCGAGTACAGGATTAAAAACTGGAACCTTCGCGGCGGATTCCGTTATGATGAAAGTCCGTATAAAGATCAGGAAACCATCGGCGACCTGACCGGATTTTCCGGAGGTTTCGGTTACCAATTTACAAGAACGCGACTCGACCTGACCTACACGCATACGCAAAGGGATTCGCAGCTTGGGTTTTTCTCACAAGGTTTGACCAGTCCGATTTACCTTAATACACAGAACAACAATATTTCTTTCGGGATGACATTTGAGCTTTAAGAAATAATCTTTAGAAGTATAAAAGACCATTATGATTATAATGGTCTTTTTTTAGCCCCGATGGAAACGGCATCCTTTTGTCCCGCAGGGCAAAAGATATAGCGGACAGCGGGAACAGCTTCACAAAATTTACACAACCATAGTGCGATAAGGAATAAAAAATGTAATTTTGCACTCCAATTTTTAAGTCAATGAGAACCAAGTCTTTAAAAAAGAACAAGATCAACGTGATCACTTTAGGGTGTTCGAAAAATGTTTACGACAGCGAAGTGCTGATGGGCCAGTTGCGTGCCAGCGGCAAAGATGTCGCACACGAAGCGCCGGAAGCCGAGGAAGGAAACATTATCGTAATCAACACCTGCGGGTTTATCGACAATGCGAAAGCCGAATCGGTAAACATGATTTTGGAATATGCCGACAAGAAAGAACGCGGACTCGTAGACAAGGTTTTCGTTACCGGATGTTTGTCCGAACGTTACAAACCGGATCTGATGAAGGAAATCCCGAACGTCGACCAATATTTCGGCACGACGGAATTGCCTGGATTATTGAAAGCACTCGGCGCCGATTACAAACACGAATTGCTCGGCGAAAGGTTGACAACGACTCCGAAAAATTACGCTTATCTAAAGATTGCCGAAGGCTGCGACAGGCCTTGCAGCTTCTGCGCGATTCCACTGATGCGTGGCAAACACGTTTCACAGACGATTGAAAAATTGGTCAAAGAAGCAGAAGGTTTGGCTAAAAATGGCGTGAAGGAATTGATTCTGATCGCACAGGATTTAACCTATTATGGCCTCGATATCTACAAAAAAAGAAACCTGGGCGAATTGCTCGAAGCTTTGGTAAAAGTCGAAGGCATCGAATGGATCCGATTGCACTACGCCTTCCCTACCGGTTTCCCGATGGACGTTTTGGAGATTATGAAGCGCGAACCGAAAATCTGTAATTATATCGACATTCCGCTTCAGCACATTTCCGATTCGATCCTAAAATCAATGCGCCGCGGAACGACACAAGCGAAAACCACGAAACTATTAAAAGAATTCAGAGAAGCTGTTCCCGGAATGGCTATCCGTACCACTTTAATCGTCGGTTATCCCGGAGAAACACAGGAAGATTTTGAAATACTAAAAGACTTCGTTCAGGAAATGAAATTCGACCGTATGGGCTGTTTCGCCTATTCCCACGAAGAAAACACACACGCATTCTTACTCGAAGACGATGTTCCGGCCGATGTCAAACAAGCGCGCGCCAATGAAATCATGGAACTGCAGTCTCAAATTTCATGGGACATGAACCAGGAGAAAGTAGGCAAAACTTTCAAATGCATCATCGACCGCAAAGAAGGCGGCCATTTTGTCGGAAGAACCGAATTCGACAGCCCCGATGTAGACAACGAAGTCTTAATCGACGCGACCAAACACTACGTTAAAACCGGCGAATTCGTCAATATAAAAATTATAGAGGCAACCGAATTTGATTTGTACGGCGAACCTGTTCCAATTGATAATTGATAATTGATAATTGATAATGTAAAAATAAAAAAACTCCGAAGCGCAAACTCCGGAGTTTTTCTTTTTAACCAACCTTTATATTAGATGACCGTTCCTTTGAACGTCAGTGTTTTCGGGGTTTCTTCAGCGTTTGTAGTCACTGTTACCGTTTTCGAAAAAGCGCCTTTGTTCGCCGCATTATAAGTCGCGGTCACTTTTGCAGTCTGTCCGGGCTTGATCGGCGTTTTGGTATAATCGGTCGCCGTACAGCCGCAGGAAGCCTTTACATTCGTAATGATAATATCGGTTTTTCCGGTATTCTTAAATTCAAAATCCAATGATTTCGGCGTGCCTTGCGGAATCTCTCCCAAATCTACCTGCTCGCTTTTCCAAACCACCGGCGTAGTCGTTTTGGCTTTCACAATCGGATCAGCCGAATTCGTCTTTACTGTAAATGACATCAGCCCTAATGCAAATGCCACAATCGAAATTTTAATCGTTTTCATAATCTAAAAATTTAAAAGTTATTATTAGTAATTGGTTGCTCGCTTGAACATTCCAAAAGTACCTGAGTTCCCTTTCGCTCCTTGTTAACCGCTTTCAAATGTTTGTTAACGAGTTGTTAATGGGGATTTCGTAGCGGGAATTTGATTAATATTGCAAGGAGCTACTTCCTGCTGTCCGCTCTATCTTTTGCCCTGCGGGACAAAAGGATGCCGCTTCCATCAGGGCTAGGCTACAGTACAAACCGGAAAACTCAGCCACTCAGTCACACAAAAAATGACACGGCCGAAGCGACTGCACGAGACCAATAAAAAACAATAAGCAACCAACGAGTGAAAATTAACAAACTCAACATAACCATTCTCCTCGGACTCACAGCGATCATCGGCATCCTTGTCGCGCAGCTGCTGTGGACGAAGCAGGCATTCAACCTCGAGGAAAAAAAATTCAGCCAAAAGGCACACATCGCACTTTTAGAAGTTGCCAAAAAACTCTACGAAGGGACCAACCACGAACTCCCCGCAGAAAATCCGGTGCAGAAAATCTCCAACGATTATTATATCGTCAACATCGACAATGACTTCGAACCCAAAATCCTCGAGTTCTACCTCAAATCCGAATTCGAAAAGATCAACCTCGCCACCGATTTTGAATATGCGATGTACAATTGCCAAAGCGACGAAATGGTCTATGGCAATTATGTGTCGCTGACTGAAAAATCAGACACGAAGCGTTCGGTCTATTTTCCAAAACATAAAAATCTTGTCTACTATTTCGCCATCCGTTTTCCAAACGAAACCAGTTACCTATTCAGTTCGCTGCGGTTCTGGTTCCTGCTTTCGCTCGCGCTGATTGTGATTTTGCTGGTCTACGTCTACTCCATTTTCACGATTTTGCAACAGAAGAAATATTCTGAACTGCAACGCGATTTCATCAATAACATGACGCACGAATTCAAGACGCCGCTGTCCTCGATATTGATCGCATCGAATTATCTGGCACAGCAAGACAAAATCAAAAGCGATGAAAAGCTCGGGAAATATGCCGGAATTATCATCGCCCAAAGCAACAAGCTCAACAGCCATATCGAGAAAATCCTCAACATCGCCAAATCGGATAACGCACCGTTAAGCCTCGATATCAAGTCGATTGAAGTGGTTCCGGTGATCAACGACGTCGTTGAGAATATCCGCCTCAAGCATGAAAATATTTCCCTCAGGATTGAATCTGAAAAAGATTTTAGAATTGAAGCCGACGACTTCCATTTTACCAATCTCGTTTACAACCTCATCGACAATTCAATCAAATATTGCGAAAACGTCCCTCAAATTACGATCCGCCTGTCTGAAGAAAATCAGTTCCTGAAAATAGAATTCACCGACAACGGCATCGGAATCGCTCCAAAAAACCTCGCTTCCATATTCGATAAATTCTACAGGATTCCGAATGCCAAAAGCAATGAAGTCAACGGTTTCGGCCTCGGATTGTATTATGTCAAAAAAATCTGCAACTTGCACCATTGGAAAATCAGCGCGCACAACAATCCTGAAAACGGCATCACGATTTCCATCCTAATCCCGAAAAAAGCATGAGCAATTTCAAGATCTTATATGCCGAAGATGACGAAACCCTTGCGTTTCTCACCAAAGACAACCTCGAGCAGAACGGCTATGAAGTGACACATTGCGCCGATGGAAACCTGTGTCTTGAAACATTCCGCAACAGCGATTTCGACATCTGCATCCTCGACATCATGTTGCCTAAAAAGGACGGTTTTGAAATCGCTTCCGAAATCCGCAAAATCAATTCCGACATCCCGATTATCTTTCTTTCTGCCAAAACATTAAAAGAAGACCGCATTAAAGGCCTTCGCCTCGGCGCCGATGATTATCTCGTAAAGCCTTTCAGCATTGAGGAATTGCTTCTGAAAATCGGGATTTTCCTCAAGCGTTCGCAGAAAAATTTACCTGTTGAAAAAAGCAACTATACGGTTGGGAAATACCAATTCGACAGCAAAAATTACCAGGTTTTCACTTCCGGGGAAAAAATTACATTGACCCGGCGCGAAGCCGAATTGCTCAAACTTTTCCTCGACAACAAGAATGTGGTTTTGAAACGTGAGCAGATATTGAAGGAACTTTGGGGCGACGACGATTATTTCATGGGCCGCAGCCTCGATGTCTTTATCTCGCGGTTGCGGAAAATCCTCGCGAATGAAAATGGAATTTCGATTGAAAACCTGCATGGGATTGGTTTCCGGTTTTCTGTTTCAGGATAAATTTTGAATCATTCAAAAAGAGGAAAAATTCAAATTCTAAACCAAAACCGTCGAATTCTCAATGGCCGGATTATTTCAGTGAACTTCATTTATATTTGCGGGGTTAACTAAAACAACTGCATTTTGAAAAAAAGGTACTTTCCCCGATATCTCTGCTTGCTCCTTCTGGGCATCAGTTCGTTTTCTTTCGCGCAGCAACCGGTTATCGACAGCCTCAAAAGGGTTTTGAACGCCTCTAAAATTGACACCTCAAAAGCAAATACCTACAATGCACTTGCGAATGAATTCCGCGAAAGCAACCCGGATTCCACCAATTTCTATGCTTCGAAAGCCCAGGATTTATCAAGAAAAGGCGATTATACCTTCGGGATCGCCAATGCGTACCTCAATAAAGGGAATGCCAATGTAATCCTGAGCGATTATCCCGGCGCGCTGAAGAATTTCCACCAGGCGCAGCAATATTTCGAAATGCTGTTGAAAAACGGTTCGGAAATCGACGCACTCAAAATCAAGAACGGACTCGCCAGATCTTATGGCAGCGCGGGCGTCGTCTATTCAGAAGAAAACAATTATACCAAAGCGCTCGAAAATTACCTCAAGGCGTTAAAAATATATCAGGAAACCGGGCAGACCACGAGTATTTCCAAAGCCTACAACAACATCGGGATCGTGTATAAATCGCAGAAACATCTCGACAAGGCGCTCGAGTATTTTGAGAAAGCGCTCCGGATACAGAATGAAACGGGCGAACAGAGCGCTGCGGTGACGTTGACCAATATCGGCGCCATTTATTTCGAGAAAGGCAACAGCATCAAGGCATTGGAATATTACGAAAAAGCCAAAAACTTTTTTGCAAAAATCGACAACAAACGCGGGAATGCGCTGCTTTACAACTATCTCGGCGATTATTATAAAAAAGAAAATGACGTTGGTTTCGCCATAGAAAACTATAACGAAGCGATGAAATTATACCAGGAAATGGACAACAAATTCGGTGTTGCGCTGGTGCTTTACAATATGGGGCAGCTTTACATCGACAATAAAAAATACGAACCGGCCTTAGCTGCTGTCGAAAAATCGCTGGCATTGGCGCGCGAAATCGGGACGCTCGACCAGATCAAATATTCGGAGAAAATGCTGAGTGAAATCTACACGCTTATGGGCAACCAGCCGAAAGCCTTTGAGCATTACAAGCAATACATCCTGATTAAGGACAGCCTCGACAACGACGAGAACACCAGGAAATTTGTGCGCGCCGAAATGAATTTCGAATACGAAAAGAAAGCCGCGCTGCTGATGGAAAAAAACAAAAGGCAGCAGCAGTTTACGCTGTTCCTGATTATTGGCGGATTGCTGTTGCTCGTGCTGATTTTCGTAACCTACAACCGACTGCAGATCAAGCGCAGGCTGACTTTGCAGAAGGAAGTCGCCGAATACGAGCAGAAAGCGCTGCACCTGCAGATGAATCCGCATTTCGTGTTCAACTGCCTGGGTTCGATTTCGAGCTTTATCGTGCAGAACGGAACCGATTCGGCCATCAAATACCTGTCGAAGTTCTCCAAATTAATGCGGCTGACACTCGAATATTCAAAAGGTTCGCTGATTCCGATCGACAAGGAAATCGAAGGATTGCAGAATTACCTCGAGCTCGAGCAATTGCGTTTCAATAAGAAATTCGAATTCCTCATTACGTCAAGTCAGGCGATTGAGGACGACATGGCGCTGCCGCCGCTTCTGATCCAGCCATTTGTGGAAAACGCGATCCTTCATGGCATGGTTCCGAAAGAGACAAACGGTTCGATCCAGGTAAATTTCGATGTAAAAAATAACCAGCTCGTGTGCACGATTACCGACGACGGCATCGGGATTTCAAAATCGAAAGCGATCAAGGAAAATTCGGTTACGGCACACCAGTCGATGGCACTCGAAATCACCAAAAAACGGCTCGAGATGATGGAAGCCACGACCGCACAATCGGCGAGCGTGGACATCTCTGAAATTTTAACACAAACCGGCGAAACCGTTGGGACAAAAGTCGTTATTTCATTGCCGATACAATACACATCAGACACAAAAATCAGGATATGATAACAGCATTACTCATCGATGACGACAAGCATTTGCGCAAAGGGATGAAAAGCCTTTTGGAGCGGTATGCATCCGAAATCGTAATTATTGGCGAGGCCGAAAGCGTAAAAACCGGCATCGTCGCTTTGGAAAAAAACAAGCCGCAGGTCGTATTTCTCGACATTCATCTGAGCGACGGAACGGGTTTCGATATCCTTGAAGAGATTTCCAAAACAAATGGCAAAATCAACACGCATATCGTTTTTATCACGGCGCATGAGCAATACGCTTTGAAGGCGTTTAAGTTCAGTGCGCTCGATTTTTTATTGAAACCGGTCGATCCCGAAGAACTGCAGAAAACCATCACCAAAATCAAAGAAGCGCTCGAAAAAAACAATTCGTTTGAGCATATCGATTTGCTTTTGGAGAACATCCGTAAGAAAGTGGACAATTTTAAACGCATTGCACTGTCGACTTCAGACGGCATCCATCTTTTTGAGATCAGTGATATCATCCGATGCGAATCGCAGGACAATTACACGAAATTTTACATTAAGAACCACAAGCCTTTGCTGATTTCTAAAACACTGAAGGAATATGAGGAACTGCTGACGGAACACGGTTTTGAGCGAATCCATCAGTCGCACCTGATTAACCTGTCTTATCTCAAATCCTACATCAAGAACGACGGCGGTTATGTGATTATGGCCGACAATACAAACATCCCGATTTCGCAGCGCAAAAAGGAACGGCTGCAGGATCTGATTAAGTCGTTGTAGCGAATTCTAAGTGGGACACGCCGAATTCTAGTTGACCCAAAAACGCGTAATAAACTTAATTACTTTTATTACAGATTATTAAACCAATGCCGATTATGAAAAAAATATACTTATTCTTAGTACTCCTTTCAGGATTTATCCAAGCACAGGTCATCAATATCCCTGATGCCAATTTCAAGGCGAGATTGCTGGCGGCAAATCCGACAAACTGGACTGCATCCAACACCGTAAATCCGTTTTCAAATATCCATTGTTTAATCGATACCAACGGCAACGGGGAAATCGAGGTCGCCGAAGCCGCACTCATTACCACCCTGGATGTAAACAATGCGAATATTTCGAATCTCCAGGGTATTGAGTATTTTGTAAATCTGAAGACGCTGGCATTTTATACCAACCAGGTTTCTTATTTCGACGCCAGCCCATTTCCTAATTTAATTAATCTCCAGTGCTCCTACAACCAGATTTCCAATCCGTTGGACCTGACCGTATGCCCGAATCTGTCCGGAGCATCCATTTACCACAATCTTATTCCGTCGCTGAACGTGAGCGGGCTAACTCATTTGGTAAATTTGAATTGTGAAGTGAACCTGTTTACCTCATTGGATCTTTCGGGTTTGAGCAGCCTTCGGTATATCTGGTGCGAGTATAATCCTTTGACAAGCCTCAACGTTACCAACCTTCCTGCGCTCGAAAGCTTCAATTGCTACAATTGCCAGCTCACTGAGATTGATCTTACGGGAACCAATAACATCCTTACGATGAATTGCAACTGGAACCAGATCCATACGCTTGACGTGTCACACCAGACTCAGATCCACGAATTAAGCTGCGCAGGAAATCAATTGACGGTTTTGCCGGCTTCGGGATTGACGACTTTGACCTTTTTGTCTTATTCTCAGAATATGGTTCCGTCACTCGATGTTTCCAACCTGGTCAATCTTACTGGCCTTGGGTGCGACAAAAACCCAATCACGACGCTCGATGTTTCTCCTCTGACCAATCTTACCGGTTTATCTTGTGGAAGCAATGAATTGACCACATTGTATATGAAAAATGGCAAGGATGAAACCCTTTCACTGACTAACAGCCCGAATCTGACATTCGTTTGCGCCGACGACACCCAATTGGCCAATGTACAATCCCAGGTAAACGCGCATGCTACAGCCGCAACAGCCGTGAGTTCTTACTGTTCTTTCGTTCCCGGCGGCGATTACAATACAATTACCGGAAAAGCGCGTTATGATTTTAATGCCAACGGCTGTGACAACAATGATATCTTCTCTGATTTTATCCGGATAAACCTTGGTAATGTGAACGGCAATGGTGCCTCATTTGCCAATGCGACGGGCGATTATTATTTTTATGTCGGAACCGGGACATATACGTTAACGCCGCAATTTGAAAATCCGGCCTATTTTTCAGTGACGCCAACTTCGTCCAATGCAATCTTTCCACTATTGGACAATTCTACACAAATCCGGGATTTTTGTGTAACGGCAAACGGTACGCATCCGGATCTGGAAGTCGTTATTGTAGCTGCTGCACCAATGGCCATACAGCCGGGTTTCTTCACAAATTATAAGATTATATACAGGAATAAAGGAAATCAGGTGGCGACAGGTTCGGTCAATCTGGCATTTGATGATTCAAGGATTGATTTCCAGAATTCAAATCCGAATCCGGACAGTCAAAATCTCAACAGCATTTTCTGGAACTTCACCAATCTGCAGCCTTTCCAAAGCGGTGAAATCAATGTACACTGCTATATCCACGCCCCGACTGAAACGGCACCGGTAAATATCGGTGATACTTTAACTTACACGGTTTCGATTGATGCTGGCGTAACTGATGATATACCATCGGATAATACATTTGTGCTCGATCAGGCCGTAATCAATTCTGTCGATCCAAATATCAAAACCTGTCTTGAAGGCAGCCTTATCACACCGGAAAAAATCGGGCAATACCTGCATTACAATATTGATTTTGAAAATATCGGGACTACGGAAGCTACAAATATTGTTGTAAAAGATACGATCGATACCTCAAAATTTGACATCAATACGCTTCAGGTCATGTATGCTTCAAATCCGGTAAGGGTCAAGATTACAGGAAATGTTGTCGAGTTCATTTTCGAGAACATCAATCTGCCGTCATCGATAACCAACCCGATTGGCGGACACGGTAACGTACTTTTCAAAATTAAAACCTTGCCGACGCTGACTGCCGGAACAGTTGTCACAAATACCGCAAATATTTTCTTCGATTACAACCAC
>DATHGE010000085.1:0-15310 GCA_035317805.1 Flavobacterium sp.
TTGGGCCAGCGGGGAACTTTTTGCATCATCGATATTCTTGAATTCGAAACTCTCATTTTGCGTAATGAAATCGGGGAATTCGAACTTTATGATGGCTGGATTTTGCGTCTCTTTTATATTGATTTTCATGAATTCTGATATATTTTTTGCAAATTTAACAAAGATATTTTGCGTTATTAATTATATTTGGGAAATAAAGATTAATTTAACGTTTAGGTCACTTATGAAAAACATTACTTTCTGTATCTTAATGCTTTACGGGTTCGCTGCCCAGGCGCAACTGATAGTCTCAAATACTGTTGAAACCCCGGCCCAGCTGGTTCAGAACGTACTCGTTGACGCGAGTGTGACGCCAACCAACCTCAAGTTTAATAACAGTCCAGCTAACGCGAATATAGTTAGGGATCAGGCCGGACATTTTACGACAAATTTTAATCCGACGAACCTTGGTTTGAGTGCCGGGGTAATGCTTTCAACGGGAAAATCGCAGATGGCTTTGGGGCCGAATGACCAAGGCGGCAAATCGATTCCGTCGGCATTTGCCACTTATACTACTGATGCAGATTTGGCATCGCTTACTACAAATTCAATCGGAAATGCGGTCGTACTCGAATTTGATTTCGTTGCGACGGGACTCGAACTCAATTTTGATTATGTTTTTGCCTCGGAAGAATATCCGGAATTCACAAATTCGGGCTTTAATGATGTCTTTGGATTTTTTCTCAGCGGCCCCGGACTTTCAGGTCCGTATAGCGGAGGTGCTGTAAATATAGCGCTGGTGCCATCTACAACTGTCCCGATAACGATTAACAATGTCAATAACGGGGGTACAAATACCGGTCCTTGTGAATACTGTACCTATTATGTCAATAATGGAACAGGTACGACTCCACTTGCCAATCCGAGCATACAGTATGATGGCTTTACAACGGTTCTCAGGGCTACTTCCGCTCTGGTCTGTGGGCAAACCTATCACATTAAGCTTGCGATTGCCAACGTTGGAGATAATGCTTGGGATTCGGCGGTTTTTCTTAAGAACTTTAAGATAAAGCCACTGGAATTGCTTGCGAATAATTCGAATGTTCCAATTTGTCCGGGAGTTCCGGTTACTATTACTTCAGGGATAGATCCTGAGGATTTTATTTTTGTATGGACCAAAGATACTGCCGTGCTGCCGGGTGAGAACCAGCCGACGCTTAATATTCCTGCGAGTAATACTGTGGGAGGTCTTTATACACTGACTTATTATACGGCTTCCGGATGTTTATTGGGAACCGCCGATTTCAATCTTACGTATTACCCGGACCCATTGACAGATCCTACTCCAATCAATCTGTGTACGCCTTTGCCACCGCCTTACGATTTGAATGACATTGATCCAACAGCGGAAATCCTGAACGGCACCCCGGCGATTAATTACGACATCCACTATTATTATACACAGGCTGAAGCGGAAGCTCCGGTTCCTACTGCAGGAATCCCGATTTCAGTGTTGAATGATTTCCAATTAACCACAACAGCAGTCACCATTTGGGGCAGGTTTGAAGACCTGACCGCGTCTGGCTGTATTTTTATAAAACAACTGGTAATTAACGCGGGTACTGAGCCTTCAGGTACTTTTTCTTATCCTGGTCCGTTTTGCGACAATCCGAGTGCTGCGCCGGTTCTTCCAAATACCACTGTAACGCCGGGCGGTACTTATAATACCAGTTCGGCCGGACTTATTGTCAATCCAACGAATGGGGAAATTGACCTCGCTTTGAGTTCACCCGGGAATTACACCGTAAATTACCATCTTCCGGCATCGGGAACCTGTCCGGATTTTGATGTTAACAATATCCCGGTCGTAATTACCACGGCACCGGTGGTACCAATTGTAACTTCGCCGGTGGTTTATTGCCAAGGTGAAACAGCTGCAGTTCTTACGGCGGCCGGGACAAACCTGTTGTGGTATACTTCCGCAACCGGTGGAACGGGAGACCCGATTGCACCAACGCCAAGTACGCTTTTGCCCGGCAATACCGACTATTATGTAAGCCAAAGTAATGGCTGTGAAGGCGGACGATCTGTTATCACTGTGAATGTAAATCCGGTTCCGGCTGCACCTACTTTCACAGCAGTCGCACCTTATTGCCAGAATGCCCCGGCACTACCGCTTACGGCAAACGGCACCAATCTTTTATGGTATACAACCGCAACCGGCGGAGTAGGAAATGCTGTCGCACCGACACCTTTAACAACAACTGCCGGAAACATCACTTATTATGTTACGCAAACCGTGTCCAATTGTGAAAGCGCGAGGGCGGCAATTGCCATTACAACCATAGCTTTACCAGCTGCACCAACAGTGACTAGTCCAATCGGCTATTGCCAGAATGATGCTCCGGCAGCTTTGACAGCAACAGGAAGTAACTTGTTATGGTATGCTGCTGCAACCGGCGGTGTCGGAAATGCAACCGCGCCATTAATCAATACTGCGCCAGTTTCAAGTACGACTTATTACGTCAGCCAAACGGTTAGCGGATGTGAAGGGCCAAGGGCTGCAATAACCGTAAATGTGACGACTGTGCCTGCGGCTCCGGGAGTATCGACCCCATTGACTTATTGTCAGAATGAAACCGCTGCGGTTTTATCGGCAACAGGGACCAATCTTTTATGGTATGCTGCTGCGACCGGTGGAACCGGTAATGCAGTCGCGCCAACGCCATCTACAATAGCATCGGGAAGCACACTTATTATGTTAGCCAGACATCTGGATCTTGCGAGGGGCCGCGTGCTGCCATTGTTGTGGATGTTACACCAACACCACCAACTCCCGGAGTTGCTCCGCTTTCGTATTGCCAAAATGTTCCGGCAGCTGTCCTTACAGCGACTGGAAGCAATTTATTATGGTATACAGCGGCTACCGGAGGAACCGGAACAGCTGTTGCACCGACACCGGTTACAACTACGGCCGGTACCACCACTTATTATGTAACACAAACCGTAAATAACTGTGAAAGTCCACGTGCCGGTCTTGCGGTAACGGTTATAGCTCCGCCTGCGGCACCAGGAGTTGCGAGTCCGGTTTCTTATTGCAATGGAGTTGCTTCGCCAGCTTTAACCGCGACGGGTTCCAATTTGTTGTGGTATGCAACCGCAACCGGCGGAGTAGGCAATGCCACTGCGCCGACTCCAAATACAACTACTGTTGGCGGCACAATTTATTATGTCAGTCAAACAGTAAATGGCTGTGAAGGACCGCGTGCGGCAATAACCGTAAATGTGACAGCAATTCCGGCCGCGCCTTCAGTAACCAGTCCGTTGACTTATTGCCAGAATGAAACTGCTCCTGTACTATCTGCTGTTGGAAGTAATCTTTTATGGTATGCTACCGCTTCAGGCGGCATAGGAAATACAGCTGCGCCAATTCCGAATACGACTATAGCGGGAAGTACGACTTATTATGTCAGCCAAACTGTTGCCTGCGAAGGGCCAAGAGCTGCAATTGTCGTAAATGTGACACCAACTCCGGCATTGCCCGGAACCGCTCCTGTTACTTATTGTCAGAATGATCCTGCCACTGCACTTACCGCAACAGGCAGCAACTTGCTATGGTATGCCGCTGCAATCGGAGGTACCGGAAGTGCCATTGCACCAACTCCGGTTACAACTATAGCAGCTACAACTACCTATTACGTTACACAAACTGTAAATAACTGTGAAAGTCCGCGTGCCGCTCTTGTAATAACCGTAAACCCATTGCCTGCAACTCCAACAGGAACAATAACACAACCGAATTGTATTACGCCTACCGGAACAATTACGCTGGCAACCGGAGTAAATCTGCAATACAGCATTGATGGGGGCATAAATTACCAAGCGTCAGAAATTTTTGCCGGATTGACAGCAAACACTGCCTATACTTTCATCGCCAGGAATACACTCACCGGATGTGTTTCCGCACCATCATTGTCATTTAACATAACGGCTGCGCCGACATTCCCAGTAGCGCCTGGCGTAACTTCACCGGTTGCTTATTGCGAGGATGATGTAGCGTCTGCCTTGACAGCGACGGGAAGTAACTTGTTATGGTATACCGCCGCAACTGGCGGAACAGGAAATACCAACGCACCAATTCCGAATACGACTACAGCAGGAAGCACTACTTATTACGTCAGCCAGACTGTTGGATGTGAAGGGCCAAGAGCTGCAATTGTTGTAAATGTCGGAGCGACACCTTTACCGGTTTTGGCGCAGGATGGAATTATCTGTTTTGACATACAGACCAACACAGGGACCGCTTATACATTATTTGCAAACCTGAGCGATGCCGATTATGATTTCGAATGGTTTGTTGACAACAACGGGACTTTCGATCCGATTCCATTACAAACCCAAAGTACTTACTTAGTGACCGTTCCCGGAACGTATGGCGTAAGGGCAACCAATGTCGTTACCGGTTGTGTATCTGATATTATAACGGCGCCGGTTGGAATGACTTCGCCGCCACTTAAAGTGGAAGCAATACCGTCTGAATACTTTGCAGATCTGCAAACGATTTCAGTGAATGTTACGCCGGCAGGAATTTATGAATACCAATTAGACAATGGCGCATGGCAGAACAGCAATGTTTTTGTTGACGTGCTTTCGGGTTCCCGCACGATAAATGTGCGCAATGCATGCGGCTCAAAATCGACCGATGCTTACCTGATTAACTATCCTAAATTCTTTACGCCAAACGGCGACGGCTACAATGATACTTGGAATATTTTTGCGCTAAAAGATCAAGATAATGCAAAAATTTATATCTTTGACCGTTACGGAAAATTGCTTAAGGAAATCAGTCCAAGCGGTAAAGGTTGGGACGGAAGCTTCAATAGTCAAGGTCTTCCATCCACAGATTACTGGTTTATAGTTCATTACGAAGAAAATAAAATCAGCAAAGTATTTAAGTCCCATTTCGCATTAAAAAGATAGATAAAATGAATTTTAAAAAATTATTGTTATTCTTTGTACTGGTAACCTCCCAGTTATCATTTTCCCAGGAAGGAGTTGCCGTTTACTCCGATTATTTGTCAGACAATTATTACTTATTACATCCTTCGATGGCTGGCGCTGCAAATTGCGCCAAACTAAGAATAACAGCCCGCCAGCAATGGTTCGGGCAAGACGATGCGCCTGCACTACAGACGTTAAGCTTTAACGGAAGAATTGGCGAACAATCCGGTGCCGGTATCATTATCTACAATGATAAAAACGGATACCATTCTCAAAAAGGATTCAAACTGACCTACGCACACCACATTATGTTTTCAAGAGACCAGGTCGATTTGAACCAGTTGTCTTTTGGTCTGAGTGTCGGATTGGTGCAGAGTTCACTTGACGAAACCGAATTTTTAAGATCAGGGGATTTTGACCCGTATATTGACGGAACGATTGTCCAAAAGGATTCTTATTTCAACGTTGATGTCGGAATGTCGTACAATTATCTTGATTTCTACGTGCATGCAACTTTAAAAAATGCGATAGAAACCAGAAGGGAAATCTATTCAGAATATGAAAATGACAATATCAGGAAAGTGATCCTGAACGCCGGTTATGTCTTTGGTGATGAGGAAAACCTGATGTGGGAGCCCTCTGTTATGTTCCAGTTGGTAAACCAGACCAAAGAGAAGACTATCGATGTCAATCTTAAAGTATACAAAACACTTGAATTTGGTAAAATCTGGGGTGGTTTGTCTTACAGAAGAAGTTTAGACGGTGCCGAGTATGTAGAGAATAATGCCATCCAAACGCAAAAACTGCAATTTATCACGCCTATAATCGGGATCAACTACCAGGACTTTATGTTCTCTTATACCTATTCGGCTGTTACAGGAGCGATCAAATTCGACAATGGCGGTTACCACCAGATTACGCTCGGGATGAATGTCTTCTGCAGAAAAGAAAGATGGCACTGTAAATGTCCGGCAATCAATTAATCTTAAATATATGTCCCGATTTATTCGGGACAATTTTTTTATACTATGTTAGTAAAATCAGTTAACGGCAAAAGCCCTGTTATCCCGAAAGATTGTTATGTTGCAGAGAATGCGACCATTGTTGGCGACGTTACTTTTGGCGATTCCTGCAGCGTTTGGTTTAACGCCGTAATCCGGGGCGATGTAAACAGTATCCGCATCGGAAACAAGGTCAATATCCAGGATGGCGCGATAATCCATTGTACCTACCAGAAACACGCGACAGTGATTGGAAACAATGTATCTGTCGGGCACAATGCGATTGTTCACGGTTGTACGCTTAAAGACAACGTCCTCATCGGAATGGGCGCGATTGTGATGGACGGCTGTGTGATTGAAAGTAATTCGATTGTCGCTGCCGGAGCCGTAGTTACCCAAAATACGGTTGTCGAATCTGGGACAATTTACGCAGGTGTTCCGGCCAAAAAGGTGAAAGATATAGATGCTTCGGATTTTGCAGGTGAAATTGAGCGTATTTCCAATAATTACGTGATGTATTCGGGCTGGTTTAAAGATTCGGATAAGTAATCAAAAATCCCGCCTCACAACGGCATATTTGTTTTCGAGGATTTCGGAAAGCACTTCCGAATCGGAATTCGTATAAAATGCGAAACTGCTTTTTCCACCAGCCCTAAAACCCACTTTTTCCTGCAGCACTTTTTGCGTTTGCCGTGCGACCGCTTCACCCGAATCGATGATTTTGATATGGGACGGCAGGATTTTTTCAATCTGTGGAATCAGGTAAGGATAGTGGCTGCAGCCCAAAACCAGATAATCGATATTGGCCGCAATCATCGGCTCCAGATAGGAGTGGAGCAATTCATCGACTTCAGGTGAATTGATTTTCCCGTCTTCGATCAGCTGCACCAGGCCGTGGCCGACCTGCTCGATAATCTGCGTGTCCTGGTAGATTTCAACCGCCTTGTTGAAGAGTTCGCTGCTAAGCGTGCCTTTCGTGGCCAAAATGCCGATCGTTTGCGTACGCGAGTTATTTGCAGCCGGTTTGATGGCCGGTTCGATCCCGATGAAAGGGACATCGTATTTCGCGCGTAATTCCTTAATCGCATTCGTCGTTGCCGTATTGCAGGCCACAACAATGATCTTGGCATTCATTTCCAAAAGGAATTCGGTGTTCTTCATGCTCAATGCAATAATCTCCTCTTTCGATCTTTGCCCATAGGGCGCATTTTTACTATCGGCAAGATAAATCGTATCCTCATCCGGCATCAGGGAATGGATGGCCGACCATATCGATGTGCCGCCAATTCCGGAATCAAAAAGGCCAATGGGATTGTTGTTTTTCATAGAAACAAATCTAAAAAAAAACTGCTCAAATCCATCATCAGGTTGAGCAGTTTTTGTTATAACAGGATACTGTTTATTAGAATCCTAAATCTTTTTTCACGTCAGCAGTAATGTTCGGACCATCAGCCAAAAGCAAACCTTCTGAGTTCAACACGTATTGATACCCTTTTGCTTTTCCTACTTTCTGGATAGAAGCTTTTACTTTATCCATAATAGGTTTTACGATATCTGATTCTTTTTGCTGCAATTCTTTTTGGGCGTTGTCCCTATAGTCAACAATCCTTTTTTGCATATCCTGAACCTCTTTGGATCTGGTATCGTTTACGGCTTCAGTAACTGTAGAAGCTTCCTGCTCATATTTTTTCAATTTATTTTGGTACTCTTCAACCATCCCTTTGTATTCGGTGTCATAAGTACCGCTTAATTTTTCCAATTGTTTCTGAGCATCCAGCATTGCAGGCATTTTCGCCATTATTTCGCTTACATCAACATGCGCAGTTTTGGCTTGTGCATTCATCGCCTGACTACCGCCAATGAGTAAAATCGCTGCAATTACTAAAGTTTTGAATTGTTTCATCATTTTAAAATATTAATTAATTATTGTTTTAGTCTTGTTTTCCTTCTTTTGCTTTTTCTTCTTTTAATTTTTTCGCAGCTTCCCGGTCTTCAAGGGTTTTCTTCCTTTTCTCTTCGGCGGCTTTTTTGCGGTCGGCGAGAATTTTTGCACGGTCTTCAGCCGTTTTTTTCCTTTTGTCTACCGCAAGGCTGTCGGCTGTTGCTTTGGCTGTCGTAGCTTCGGTAGGTACTTTTTCAGTTGTCACTTTCGTAGAATCTGCGGCCGTTTTGTTGGTTTCTTCTTTCGGAGGCGCAACAGTCGTGCCGTTTTTCTTAGCTTCCCTTGCTGCAATCACAGCCGCTTTTTTGGCTTCGGTCGCTGCTTTTCTGTCGGCTACAAGTTTTTCACGCGCTGCTTTTTTCTCATCTAATTTCTTTTGCCTGTCTTGCAGGGCCGGACTTTCGTCAACCATATCTTCCTTTGCCTCTTTTGCTTCTTCCGCCTTAAGCTGCTTGTTTGTCATCTCTTTCCTTTTAGAAGAGCGCGTAATCACACGCACAACCTGATCGCTGATGTCATATCTCTTGGCCGCAAAAAGCATCGTCATATCGGAGGTCTTGTCGAAAATAAAATCGTATTTTTTTGCCTCGGCGATATCCTGTACCGCATTAAAAACCTGATCCTGCACCGGCTGCGTCAAAACTGCTTTCTGAACGGTCAGGTCGCCCGTTGGTCCGAATCGTTTCTGCTGGTAATCTAAAAGCTCCGTTTCCTGGAATGTAATCTCTTCCTGTCTTTCCTGGATTAATTCTTTGGTGAGTAAAACGCTTTCGGTCTTTAAGGCCTCTTTAAGTTTGGTGATTTCGTTTTTTTTGACTTCTATCTCCTGTTTCCATTTTTGGGCTTTCTGCTCCAGTTGGTTTTTGGCTTCGGTATAATCAGGAACATTTTGCAGAATATATTCCATATCAATGTAACCCACTTTTACGCCCCGGGATTGTGCCTGAACTGTTCCGGTAACAGCCGTGATGATAAGCAGAAATAAAAAATGTCTCTTCATAACTTTTGATTTTGTTACTATATAACGCAATTTGTTATTATATAACGTGCCAAATATATTTATTTTAAAATTGCTGACCAATAATAAAATGTGTTTCCATTCCATTCGCCTTGGTTTGTCCGGTAAGCGGATCGAAACCATAACCGAAATCGATACCAAGCAATCCAAATGCAGGCATGAAAATCCTCAAGCCAACTCCGGCAGAACGTTTCAGCACAAAAGGGTTGTAGGCTTTGAAATCATCATAAGAGGCGCCGCCTTCAAGGAACCCGAGCACATAAATCGATGCTGCAGATTTCATTGTAATCGGATAACGCAACTCCAGGGAGAATTTGTTGTAAATCGAGCCGCCTTCGTCAGAAGACAAGGAATTGTTTGGATAACCTCTCAACTGGATTACTTCCCTGCCGTCCTGTGCAAAATTGGCCAAACCGTCGCCACCAACATAGAAACGCTCAAATGGCACCAGGCCGCGATCCTTATTATAGTAGCCAAGATATCCAAATTCGCCTAAAGAACGAAGCACTAATTTACCATAAATTTTTGTAAACCAATCTGCTTTGAATTTAATTTTATAATATTCGAGCCAGTTGAAACGCTTCTGGTCGTATTTTGACTGGTCAAGTGCAGCATCCTGAAAAGTATTGGCCCGGTTTCCCTGAGCGTTGATGTATTGTCCCGGAAGGATATCGCCCTGTCCGTTTGCCTGTGCAATTCCGGCGGCCGTATTGTTTTTCAATTTGTATTCTTCCTGATTTTTCAGGTCGCCATAATCAACACCGTTCAAAAGAGAATAAGGTGGCGTAAATTTTCCGGTAAGGCTGAATTCAGACCCATAAGTCGGGAAAATCGGGTTCACCCCTTTATTGTTCCTGCTGATTCCAATCGTGTAAGCCAGGTTTCGCGCCGCACCGTCCCCGAAAGTAAAGAGTCCGATATTGTAATTTTTCAAATCATAATACTGGAAACTGAGCGCCTGTGACAATACGAAGAAGTCATCCGGAACCTGCAGTCTTTTCGCAATTCCGACAGAAAGCGAGATGATGTCAAAGCTCCTGCTTTTGTCAACGCCGCTGGTCGTATTGGCATATTGCTTGCTGTAGGCCAATGAAGTGCTGAACTGTATCGGTTTCTTCCCGCCAAACCAAGGTTCCGAAAACGATACGCTATAAGTCTGGAAATACGTGCTTCCCTGCAAACGCAACGACACTTTTTGTCCGTCGCCCATCGGTAATGGTTTGTAGGCTTCCTTGTTGAAAAGGTTTCGCATCGAGAAGTTGTTGAACGACAATCCCAATGTTCCGATGAAACCGCCCCCGCCGTAACCGCCCTGAAGTTCGATCTGGCTCGAGCCTTTTTCCACCAATTCATATTCGATGTCGACCGTTCCTGCGCCTGCATCTACATTTTTAAAGTTTGGCTTGATCGCTTCAGGATCAAAGTATCCCAACTGGCCGATTTCACGGATGGTTCTCACCAATTCTTCCTTACTGTATTTCTGCCCCGGTTTGGTGCGTAGTTCGCGGTAAATAACCTTATCGTTTGTTTTGTCGTTTCCGACAACGGAAATTTTGTTGAAATAGGCGATCGGCCCTTCCACAACCCTGATCTCAAAATCAATCGTGTCATTGGAAGTGCGTGTTTCCACCGCGTTGATATTTGAAAACAGATAACCGTTGTTCTGGTAAAGGTTGGTGATGTCGTCGCCGTCAGGTTTCGTTTTGTCGGCAATCCTTTGTTCCAGCAATACGCCGTTGTAGACATCGCCTTTTTTGATACCGAGCATTCTTCTGAGGCCTTCATCGCTGTAAACGGTGTTTCCTAAGAATTTAATGTCGCCGAAATAATATTTATGACCTTCCTCAATATTGACTTTTATCGAAAGGTCTTTTTTGTTTTTGTTGAAAGCCACCGTATCGGAAACGATTCGCGCATCGCGATATCCTTTTTCCTTATACTTGGTAATGATGCTCGTTAAATCTTCCTGGTATTTTTCCTTGATGAATTTGGAAGCCTTGAAAAGCCTGTAGAGGTGCTTTTCCTTGGTGTTTTTCATCGTACGGTGCAGCTTGGTGTCGGTGAACTGCTCGTTGCCGGTAAATTCGATATCCTTGACCTTAATCTTATTTCCTTTATCTACGTTTATCAGCATTTTCACTTCATTTCCGCTGGTCGTGTCGGCAATCGTCGTGATAGTCACCTTAGTGTTATAGAAACCGTCTTTCTTGTATTTGTTTTCAATATAATTCTTCGTGGTCGTGATGAGGTTTTCGTTAACGATTTTCCCTTTTGTCAGGCCGTTGTCTTTAATCAAAGCCTCAACTTTTCCTTTTTTGACGCCTACGAATTTGACTTCGCTGAGTTTCGGCAATTCGTTGATATTCAACTCAAGGTAGATGCTGTCGCCGTCAATCTTGTTCACGTAAAAATCGATCTCACTAAAGAGCCCCAATTTCCCCAGTTTCTTAATGGCGTTGCTGATTTCCTCACCCGGAATGGTAATGTCCTGGCCTTTTTCAAGTCCTGCAAAAGTGATGACAGTTTGTGCGTTGTAGGTGATTTTGCCGGTTACGTTAACATCGGCGAGGATGTATTTGGTGCCTTGGTCGAAGGGAACTCTGTCCTGAGCTTTCATCTGAAAGAAACATCCGAAAATCAATAAGGAAAGGACTAATTTGATACTTTTTTGCAACACTAGAAATTATTTAATTTGTTCACTGGTTTTTCCAAATCTACGCTCGCGTTTCTGATAGCTGATAATTGCCTCATACAAATCCTCATCTTTAAAATCAGGCCACAAAACATCGGTAAAATACAATTCTGCGTAAGCGATCTGCCACAACAAAAAATTACTTATCCTATGCTCTCCGCTGGTTCTTATCAACAAATCTACGTCCGGTAAATTTTGCGTGTAAAGATGCTGATTAATAATTGATTCGTCAATAGCGTCAATTGAAATTATATTATTTTTAACTTTATCGCTGATATTCCGCACGGCGCTTACGATTTCCTCGCGCGAACCGTAGCTTAACGCCAATGTCAGCGTCATGCGATTGTTGTTTTTTGTCTTATTGATGACTTCCAGAAGTTCCTTTTGTGCCGATTTCGGAAGCATTTCCAGATTCCCGATGGAATTCAGCCTAATGTCGTTCTTTTCGAGGGTTTTGAGTTCATTCTTTAACGAAGAGATCAGCAGTTTCATCAAAGTCTGCACTTCGAGTTTGGGCCTGTTCCAGTTTTCGGTGGAAAAAGCGTAAAGTGTCAGGTTTTCAATGCCGAGCTTGGCGCAGGTTTCAACAGTCGCGCGCACCGATTTCGTCCCGTTCTCATGCCCGAAAGCGCGCAGCATGCCTTGTTGTTTGGCCCAACGGCCATTGCCGTCCATGATGATGGCGAGGTGTTTTGGTAGATTGTCTTTGTTGATGGTATTTATCAGACTCATATTAATCCGCGCAATAACAAGGTTTATTTCCAAAAGTGTAGGTCAGTGTCAAACCGGTAAAAACAAACCAGTCTTTGCTGTTCAGGTTCCCGAACCCGAGGCCGTCAAGGTTCTCGTTGGTCGGATTGCTTCCGTCAAGGTCGTCGGCAAACGTATATTTTGCGCTCGATTCAATCCCTAAAATCATATGAGGAAAAATCCGGGCCTTGATTCCCAAAGTCATCGGTATCGCAAGCGTTCCGTGTGAAGTGTCGTATCTCGACGCATCGCCAACGAAAAACAGCCCGTTGTATTGCACATAACTCAAACCCGAAAATACATAAGGCGTCACTTTTACTTTACTTTCTTCGTGTAGGTTGAAATCAAAAAAATTAAATTCAAGCCCTAAAGATAGTTCTTTAATATCGTTTTTAAAACTGTAACCTCTTAACTTTCTGGCCGGTACGTCCGAATCCTTGTCGTTTGATGTGATCTTGGCTTGTGTGTAGGAAATTCTCCAGGAATGCCTCGGGCTTTTGTTCCATTTGTATATGATTCCTATTGCGGGTTCGTTTGGTGAAACGTAGGTTGTCGGGCCAATGTCTCCTATATAATTGCTGCCGCCCAGAAATAACCCGATTTCATGGATTTGCGCATGTGTTGACGACAGGCTAAAGATTAAAAAAAGTAAAGCAAAAAATCTATTCATTGTTTTGAAAATAGCGTGCAAATATAATAATTATGCGTACTAATCCCTTATGAAATTAGTATTTCTGTCAAATTATATTCGGGTTAATAATTTTGATTTCCGTTGCGGAAAGAATAGTTAGGAAACGAAGATTGCAAGGGTTGTAGTATAAACAGGTTCAGAAAACCGTGTTAATTTCTTTTGTCTTCGCCCCAAAGGAGTTTATTGCGCAGGGTTTTGAGGAAAGTCTCATTCGGAATCTCCACCATATTGATCTTAAACGGCGTTTTCCTGATGGTGAGCGTCGATTCGTTCTTAATCGAGGCGATTCTTGAATCCAGCGAAACCAAGTATTGCTCTTCTCTTCCCGAAACCTTAAGCCTGATTTCGGTATTGTCGGGAATCACCAACGGCCGCGCGGTTAAATTGTGCGGCGCAATCGGCGTAATGACGAGGCTTTTGACATCGGGCGTCAATATCGGTCCGCCGCAGCTCATCGAATAGCCCGTAGAACCGGTTGGCGTGGCGATAATCAGTCCGTCTGCCCAGTAAGAATTGAGGAATTCGTTATTTAAATAGGTGTCTATCGTAATCATCGAAGTGGTATCCTTCCGGCTTACCGTAATCTCATTCATTGCAAAATTAATGTCGAGGATGCTTTGGTTTTGGGGTTCGCATCGCAGGCTGAGCAATGTCCGTTTGGAAATGGTGTATTTTTTTTCAATCACAAATTGAAGGAACTCCTCTATGTTGTCTTTTTGGACGGAAGCCAGAAAACCCAATCTTCCGGCATTGATTCCCAAAATCGGGATTCCCGAATCACGAACCAATGTCGCGGCGCGAAGGATTGTCCCGTCGCCGCCGATGCTGATCATCATGTCGAAACTCGAATCCAATTCCTTATAAGAGGCAAAAGTTTTGTATTCTTTCTTGATGAGCTGTTTCTCATAAAGCATCTTGAGAAATTCGGCCTCAATCACCATTTCCACATTGTTATTATTAAAAAACACAAAAATGTCACGAATGATCGGCTCTGTGCTGTTTTGATAATATTGTCCGTAAATGGCTACTTTCATTTTTTGATGTTAATTTGCTTATTCGGTAATTTGTTGATTCGGCTTGTTCCAAATAACCAAATTAACAGATAATCAAAATCCACTATATATTTAAGTATTTGTCCAGATAATCCGAACGTTCTTTCAGGCTGTTGATGTAATTGTCTTCCTGGTGTTCGGAAATGATTTCATAGTTGTATCTTCTGAAAGTCTGGATGATTTCGTTCATCGCGCCAAGGCTGATTTTTATCGTAATTTCCACTGTCGATACATCCGAATCTGAAATAAACAACCCGAGGATTTTACCATTGTTGCTTTCGACAATCTGCGTAATCTGGCTCATCGAAAAATCCAAAACGCCTTTCTTGATCACAATAATGCCGCCCTGTTCTTTCAAAAACGGCGTCTCATTAAAGAATTTGATGATATCCTGGATTTCATAATAACCCACATATTGGTTCAATTCATCGAGAACGGGAACAAGGTTCGTATTGTTTTTTGCAAAAACCTCCAGCACGTCAAGCCAAATCATATTAGTGCGTGCAAAAAAGCTTTCGAGTGTATATCGGTATTCGGTAATTTGTTTGTTGGGTTCGAAAGTTTCCACATCTTCGGCCGCAATGCTGCCAATATAGATGCTTTCCTCAACGACCGGAAAATGCGAGAATGTCAGTTCGGCAAAAAAATCCTGAACGCCCGCAACGGTTTCCTGGCTGTCAATCGCCTTATAGTCATTGGTAATATAGTCTCTGATTTCTGTCATAATAAATTTAGGATAGACGATGCAAAATAATCAAATTTATGCAATAACGCCTATTATATCTTTGTATTTTTGTTGCACAACTTCTATACCGAATACCAATTGAATGACATCATGACAAAATTAAGCGTTAACATCAATAAAATTGCGACACTGAGAAATGCCCGCGGCGGAAATGTCCCCGATCTGCTCAAAGTGGCGGCCGACATCCAGAAGTTCGGCGCACACGGCATCACGATTCATCCGCGCCCCGACGAACGCCATATCCGTTACCAGGACGCGCGCGATTTAAAATCTGTCGTCTATACCGAATACAACATCGAAGGCAATCCCGAAAAATCGTTCATCGATCTCGTGCTCGAAGTCAGGCCAACACAAGTGACTCTGGTTCCCGACGCTGTCGACGCCATTACGTCAAATGCCGGCTGGAATACGGTGAAGCACCAATCTTATTTAAAGGAAA
>DATHGE010000086.1:0-4360 GCA_035317805.1 Flavobacterium sp.
GGACTCATAGACGGCTTCACGCCAGAGCAACGTTTCTTCATCTCCTGGGCTACGATCTGGCGTTCGAAAATGCGCGACGAGGCGATCAAGAACCAGGTGAAAACCGATCCGCACGCTCCGGGAATGTACCGCGGTTATGTGCCTTTGCAGGATGTGGATGCGTTTTTCGAGGCATTCAATATCAAGCCCGGCGACGGCATGTATGTCGAGCCTGCGAAAAGGGTCAAAATTTGGTAATTGAAATTTTTAGCTATAAATCCCGGATGAAAGTTCGGGATTTTTTTTGTTTTTTATTTTAGGGCGTTGCCTTCGGCCGGGCTTTCCGCAGTGCGCGGCACTTACTGCAATCCCTAACGCACTCGTGCAAACCGGAATATTCCGGCTTTGATTTACTTCGTCAGTTCGCTGCGCTCGTGTGCGTGAAGGATGGAAGCGGAATCTTTTATTTTCCTGTAGCGCAGCCGGAAGGAAATAAAAATTAAAGCGGACAGCCTGACCCGCAGGGGCACGCCCAAAAACTATTTGGAATCCAAATCGTCGGGTTCGATATGGATCAGGACATCGGCGATTTCGGGGATTTCCTTTTGGATGGCATCTTTTAGATCGTGTGCAATATCATGGCCTTCCGAGACGGTGATTTTCCCGCTTACGGTCAGGTGCAGGTCGACGAAATAAGTCATTCCCGTTTTCCTGACATGGCATTTCTCGGTGTCGACTACGCCCGGAACCGTCGTGGCGATTTCACGGATTTTCACGATAAGGTCATCGTATAAATGCTCGTCGAGGATTTCGCCCAAAGCCGGGCGAAAAATCAGGTACGCGTTGTAAACGATAAAGCAGGAGGCGAGCAATGCGGCCCAGTCGTCGGCGGCCGAATAACCGGTAAATATCGCAATCGAAATCCCGATGAAAGCCATGAGCGAGGTGATGGCATCGCTGCGGTGGTGCCAGGCGTCGGCCTTGAGCGACGAACTGTTGGTCTCGTCGCTTTTTTTGGAAATGATGCGGTAGAAAATTTCCTTGATGATGACGATGACCGCGAGAATGATGAGCGTAAATTTTTCGGGGGTTTTGTGCGGTGTGCGGATGTGCTGGATGCTTTCGTAAGCGATGATTGTAGCTGAGATGACGAGGAATCCGACAATCGCGAAAGTCACCAGCGGTTCGGCTTTCCCGTGCCCGTATGGATGGTTTTCGTCGGCCGGCCGGGTGGAATATTTGAGTCCGAACAACACTAAAACTGAAGAAAAGACATCAGCGGTCGATTCGATCGCATCGGCAATCAGCGCGTAGGAATTCCCAAAAATCCCCGCAAGCCCTTTGGTTAAAGCCATCCCGATATTTCCCAAAATGCTGAGGTAGGTTGCTTTGACGGCTTTTTCTTTATTCGAACTCATAGTTGGATTTTGATGGCAAAGGTATTTCAGATTATTCGATTTCAGGTTAAAAATCGCTATAATTCGGGCATGATGAAAGTGTAATTGAGAATATTTTGCAATTTTTGAGAATCGATCACTTTCCCAACCGATATTTTCTGATGGCTGAACTGCGGCAAAGGCAGCCCCAAACCTGCGGCTTTTTCAGTGTAATGAGTTTCGCGGCTTGGATGGAAAGACGCGACGGCGTTGAAGGTTTCGTTCCAGGAATTGGTTTCGATGATTTTTAAGATAATTCCGATGCAGTCTTTTTGGTGGATGAGATTGATGGGCGCTTTTGGGTTTTCAAGATTTGTTTTTCCGGCAAGATGCTTTATGGGATGGCGGTCTTCGCCGATGAGTCCGCCAAAGCGCAGAATGGTGGTTTTGAAGTTTTTGTTCTGCTGCAAAAGACTTTCCGCTTCGCACAATTGGCGGCCGCTTTCGGTGTCGGGATTTGGGATTGTATGCTCTGTCACCACCGAATTGTCATCGGCATAGACCGAAGTGGAGCTGATGAAAAGTACTTTTGCGATGGCTGAGTTTTCGATGAACGGAATCAGCGATTGTATTTTCTTAACAAAATTTGCGCTGTTTTCAGATCGCAGTTTCGGCGGAATATCAATGATCAAAAGATTCGAATTTTCCAGGAAACCGATAATATTTCCCTGGATGCTGTCTGCGTCAAGCGCGATTTGAAAAGGTATAATTCCAGTGTTTTTTAAAATGGATAATTTATCTTCGGAAGTGGTGGAGCCGTTTACGGAATAGCCTTCTTCGATCAATGTTTTCGCCAAAGGCAATCCGAGCCAGCCGCAGCCGAGGAGAGAAATTTTAGTCATTTTTTATAGCCGATAGGTTTGCGTTCCTTGGGAATCGTTTCTTTTGCGATGAGGTAATCCAGCGCTTCGTAAACATCACGGAACTGCTTGTCAAATTTGGATTCGAGTTGCTGCAACTGCTCGTTAAAATCGTGATGCAGCAATGCCTGTTTGCGAATCAGCACAAAAGTACGCATAATTGCGATGTTGACATTGATGGCGATATCTGAATTTAAAATGCCGCTCAGCATCGCGACGCCTTGTTCGGTGAAGGCGAAAGGGAATGCGGTTTTTGGCCTTTTGCTTTTGGATGTCATCACAATTTGTGATGACATATCGTTCCATTCTTCCTCGGTTAATTGAAACATGAAATCGGAAGGGAATCTTTTGGAATTTCTTTTTACAGATTGGTTTAAAACTCTGGTTTCAATGTCATACAGTAATGCCAGATCAAAATCGAGCATGATTTTCTGGTTCCTGATTTCATAAATTTTGGCGTTTAATGGATGCAGTCACAATTTGTGACCCTAATGACAATCAGTTTTCCGCTTCCGGATCGAAGCTCTGTATGGTATCTGTTACAGTATTTCGTGGCAGCGTAAAGTTTTTCTGTACCGGAACAGCCACAGTAATTTTCGGTGTCGGCATTATTTTTTTCTTTAACACAATCGCATCGTTGAGCACGAATGGCGTCGGCATCATCCAGTCTTTTCTTTTTTCCATGGCGAAAATCGGATTGTGCATCAGGTCGAATGAGGATTCGATGAGCTGCATATCAAGAACTGTCGCTTTCGGGATACAGAACTGCATTTCCAAAGGCTCATTCCCGACAACATAATAACTCAGGATGCGCTGCCCGATTCTCAAAAACCGCGAGCCTTTTTGCCCCAAAGTGGTAGCGCCGTTGGCCTTCATATTGTGGAAATCCATATTTTCATTGGCAAGGATGTCGTAGCGGCTCACTTTTCGGTTGGGTGTGATCTTAATTTTGAGATAGCGGTATTTCCCAATGACCGAATCCCTGACAAAATCGATGGTCGGTTCGGCGAGCTCGCGCACCAAAGTGTTGTTGGCGAAAGTGAATTCCGAATCGTATTTGCTGAACAGATGGATGTTGAGACCAGTTGGTTTTTTCGGACTATCGCCCAGATAAATCTTGGTCCATTCATCCGGATTTTTATCATAGGTCACCCAATCGGCGCGGTCTTTATCGGTATCATAAACATAGAGCAGGCTGTTGGGTTTTGCTTTTCCGGGTTCGTAGCCCGAGTTGAGGTGTGCGTGCACAAAAAATCCGACCGCGCATAAAAACATCAACAGCGACCAAAGCCATTTGCGTGAAAAAACCCCAAAAACAGGCAGCAATAAGGTAAAGACCAAAACGGTCAGCACTGCGCTCCCGGCCAGCAGTTTGAGTCCGAGCCCGATTGGGAACTGGACAATAAAAGGAACTAAAATGACAATTGCGGGAATGCTGAAGATCAGGTTAAAGAAAGTGTTGCTTTTCTGTGTGACTACAAAATACGCCAGCATCAGCAAGCTACAGCAAACCGGAATGATGAAAAATCCGGCTCCGGGCAGGTAAATCGCAATCCCGAAATTAATCAGGATCCACAGGAATAATGGTGCGATAGAATGGTTAGCGGCCAAGTTTTCCGTTTTCGATTTTCCATAAAAAAGGAATGCCAACGCCAAGCTTAAAAAGACAAATGCGGCGATGTAAGAATGCCCGTTATAAGTAAATCCCTGTTGGATGTCATTGTACTGCGGATAAGCCGACAGCAGCAATTTCCATCCGAAAAACCCAATTGCACCTGCAAAGATCAGTGTGCCAAATAAAGGCAGGAACCCTTTCCCGATTTCGGGCATGCTGAGCGTGCGTTTCCCCATTCCTATAAAAACCAAAAGCAGGAACAGTGCCAGCGCCGCGATGGCCATCGGTAAAACCCACGAAAAAGGATAGCTTGCAAAGCAGAAAGGCGTATTGAAATAAACATAATCCTCGGCCGAATCGAGGTTTCTCAGATCGGCATTCGAAAAATGCAGCAGCAGCGGCATCAGATAACTGCCTTGGTGCGCGAGCGTTTTCTCGCTCAGATGCGCCACGTTATCCTGAGCCGTGTG
>DATHGE010000087.1:0-4466 GCA_035317805.1 Flavobacterium sp.
AAAGTGTATGTCCTTCCGATCAGGTCGCCGAGCCTCCCGAAGAAAAGCGCGCCAAACGGACGTACGATAAATCCGGCGGCAAAGGTTGCCAATGTAGATAAGAATGCCGCAGTCGGGTTATCAGAAGGGAAAAATTTAGTGGAAATGACAACGGCCAGGCTTCCGAAAATATAGAAATCATACCATTCGATCAAAGTGCCCATCGAGGAAGCCGTGATGACTTTCCAGATGCCTTTTGTAGAAGTGTTGCTCATAATTCAGGGTTATATTGGCTTAAAAATAAGAAAATTTATTAAACTCGTTTCCCGTTGCCGACATACAGCCTGATTTTCGGTTAAGTTGCGGTTTTGATCCGGCCACCATTCCATAATGTTTGGGTATAGATAGTGTATGGATGGTGTATAGATACAGTATAGATAAAGTATGGATAGTGTATGCGGAGTGTATCAAAGCCGTTTTGGAGACATTAAAAGACTAACAATAATAGCAAAAGTCATCCAATTTAACAAAGAAATTTGCTTAATTTGTATAAACAAACAACTAATGCAATTCGATCCGCTGGAAATTGACCAGAAAGCCATCTATAAATTATTGACCGGCGCGGTAATCCCGAGGCCTATTGGCTGGATATCAACCCTTAGTGAAGACGGAATCCCAAATCTTGCCCCATTTTCGTTTTTCAATGCCATCGGCGACGACCCGCCACATGTGATGTTTTCCACCACACGCAACAACAATTCCAACAAAGACACGCTCAACAACGTGCTGGCGACTAAGGAATTTGTAGTCAATATGGTCACTGAATCCACCGTCGAGCGCATGAATATGACCTCACAGATGGTCGAGCCGCATATAGACGAATTCGAACTGACCGGCCTCACTCCCATTCCGTCCCTAAAAATAAAACCTTCGCGTGTCAAGGAAAGCCCAATTACGATGGAATGCGAACTCGTGCACCATTATTCTTTGGAAAACCACAAATACGGCGGTGCGACAATCATCATCGGTAAAATCGTCATGTTCCATATCGACGAAAGCGTCTTGTTGGATGATTTTAAAATCAATATGGAAACGTATAGGCCCGTAGCCAGGTTGGCCGGTTCTAATTATGCAAAACTCGGGGAAATATTCTCCATAAAAAGAACATAGATAACAATGAAAATCACAGTAATTGGCGGCGGCCCCGGAGGTTTATATTTTTCAATCCTTGTAAAGAAAGCCAACCCCGACGCACAGATTGATGTTTACGAAAGAAACAAAGCCGATGACAGTTTCGGTTTCGGTGTCGTCTTCTCAGATGAGACTTTGAGCGAGTTCCTCACACGCGACCCGAAATCCTACGACCTGATCAGGAGCAAATTCGCCTATTGGGACGACCTTGATGTTGCCCGTGACGGCGAGATTGTCCGCATTACCGGTAACGGATTCTGCGGTTGTTCGCGCAAGACATTACTGCAGTTGCTGCAACAGCGCTGTACGGAAGAAGGTGTGAACTTGCATTTCGAAGCCAATGTCGACGACCTTTCCCAATTTGCAGGTTCCGATTATATTGTCGCTGCAGACGGGCTGAACAGCCAGATCCGCGACCAGTTCGCACCACATTTCGGAACTAAGATTACACTACAGAAAAACAAATTCGTCTGGCTCGGCTCCACAAAACCCCTGGATGCCTTTACCTATTTTTTCCGCTCGACGCCTTACGGAACCTTTGTTGCACACACCTACCAATACCAGGAAGGCATGAGCACCTGGATTTTCGAATGCACGCCCGAGACTTACGAAAAGGCAGGCTTTGAAACCACAAACGAAACAACCACTATCGGGAAATTAGCAACAATATTTGCCGAAGAGCTCGACGGCCATGGACTCATTTCCAATAAATCGCACTGGCGCCAATTCCCTACAATCACAAACGAGAAATGGTCCTATAACAACATCGTATTGTTGGGCGATGCCAAAGCCACAGCACACTACTCTATCGGTTCGGGGACAAAACTCGCGATGGAATGTGCAATCGCCTTAGCGGATTCTGTCATCGAATTCGGAACCAATAAAGAAAAAGCGTTCGCCAGTTACGAAAAGCTGCGCCGCAACCGTGTAGAGATGATCCAACACGCGGCAAACGTGTCGCTTGACTGGTTCGAAAATATGGAACGCCATATGCAGCACGACTTTATGCAATTTGCCTTTGGCGTCATGACACGTGCCAAGAAAGTCACATTCGAGAACCTGGCGCTGCGCGATCCTTCGTTTACAGAGAAAGTGTTGACGGAATTCAACTCTGCCAACGGCAATTTCAAATTCAAGACGCCTGCCGCTTTCACGCCATTTTCGCTGCGCGGCATGCAGACCAAAAACCGCATCGTCATGTCGCCCATGGGACAGTATTCTGCTGAAAACGGACTCGTTTCCGATTGGCATCTGGTACATTACGGCGCGCGCGCCACCGCTGGTATCGGACTCATACTTACCGAAATGACGGCCATCTCAGAAACTGGCCGCATCACTTTAGGCTGCGCCGGAATATGGTCTGAGGAACAGGTAGTTGCATGGAAAAGAATTGTAGATTTCATCCATAAGAACAGCAAGTCGAAAATCGGAATCCAGCTTGGGCATTCCGGAAGGAAAGGCTCGGTCAACGTTCCATCAATCGGAAGCTCGGTATCTTTGGAAAACAACGGCTGGGACCTGATTTCAGCTTCGGCAATTCCATTTAAGGAAGGCATGCCGACGCCAAAGGAAATGGACCTGACCGATATACATGAAATCACCGCACAATTCGTCAATGCCACCGTAAATGCCGACGAGGCCGGGTTTGATATGATCGAATTGCAGGCGCACCACGGATTCCTGCTCGCCTCTTTCCTTTCGCCATTAACAAATACGAGAAGCGATGAATTTGGCGGAAGCATCGAAAACCGATTGAAATTCCCGCTCGAAGTTTTCCGCTCGATGCGTGAAGTCTTTAATGAAAACAAGCCGATGTCGGTGCGCGTTTCCGCTTCCGACTGGGCAGAGAACGGTATTTCTGAAACAGAGGCTATTGTCATAGCAACTGCGTTTAAGGAAGCTGGCGCCGACATCATCAACGTTTCTACCGGAAATACGGTTTCGTACCAAAAGCCGCAGATCGGAAGGATGTGGCAGACGCCATTTTCGGATGTGATCCGCAACTCGGTTGAAATTCCGACAATCGCAACGGGATTTATCCAGGACATTGATCAGATCAATACCATCCTGCTCAATGGCCGCGCCGACCTGGTTGCATTGGGGAAGCCATTATTACTGGATCCTAATTTTGTGCGCCATGCGCAGGCTTATGAACAATTCCAACCCGATGATATCCCGAACCAGTATACGATGGGAATCCAGCACTTGTTCCCTTTGCACCAATCCGAAAGGAAAGAGAAAGAGAATATGAAGAAAGCCCTTAAACCCGAATCACATAAAAATAATTGATAATTAACAATTGATAATTGACAATTAATGAAACATTACGAAGACAATTTTGCACACCTTCACTTGCCGCCGCAGGAATTACAGCCGGATTACATTCTGGAGCATCCTGATTTCCAGTTTCCGGGAAACCTGAATTGTGTCGATAGGCTGTTGGACAATCATATCAAGGAAGGCCGCGGCAGCTCTGTCGCCATCCGGACTTTTACGGAAACCTGGACCTATCAGGATTTATACAACAAATCGAACCAGATTGCGCATGTTTTGACAGAAGATCTTGGGTTGGTATCCGGGAACCGCGTCCTGATTCGCGCTTCAAACAATCCGATGTTTGTCGCCATTTGGTTTGGAATTTTAAAAGCGGGCGGAATCGTAGTGGCCACAATGCCTTTGCTGCGCGAAAAAGAACTGACCGTGATGATCGAAAGCGCCGAGATTTCACATGCGTTCTGTGACATCCGGCTGATTGATGAAATGAACCTGGTGCAGTCGCCGTTTTTGAAATGCGTCTGTACGTTTGACGGTTCGAATGAAAACCCGGCAGCATTGGAAGAATTAATGGCTTCGAAACCAACAACTTTTCACAATTACCATACACTTTCCGACGCAATCGGATTGATTGGATTTACTTCGGGAACTACCGGAAAACCTAAGATGACGTCGCATTACCACCGCGACATCCTGTTGATCTGTGAAGCATTCCCCAAATATTCCCTGCAGCCGAAACCCGGGGATATCTTTACCGGAAGCCCGCCGCTGGGATTCACTTTTGGTTTGGGCGGATTGGTACTGTTCCCGTTTTATTTCGGCGCGTCGACCTTCCTGATAGAAAAACCGTCACCCGAATTGCTGTTGAAAGCAATTTCCGAATACAAAGTCTCGATTTGCTTTACTGCGCCTACCGCCTGGCGGATTATTACGACTTTGGTCAAGGATTACGATATTTCTTCGTTGCGGAAATGCGTCTCGGCTGGGGAAACCTTGCCTTTAAAGGTATGGCAGGACTGGTA
>DATHGE010000088.1:0-4054 GCA_035317805.1 Flavobacterium sp.
TTCTGCAGCCATTGGAAATTGCTTTTGCCTTTGGCATCCTCGATGACTATTTCACCATCCAATATCATATCGGTTTCGACCGCATCGAGGGTTTTGGCGATTTCGGGATATTTGGTATTGAATGCAATTCCGTTTCTTGAAACCAAGACTGTCTTTCCGTCTTTAATCTGTGCCAGGGCACGGTAACCGTCGAATTTGTTTTCAAAAATCCAATCCTCATTATCGAATGGCTCGTCGGCGAGCGTTGCCAGTTGTGGCCGCCATCCGGTTGGGAATGTTTTTATCTTTTCGGCATCGGCCAAATCTGCTGCGGTAAATTCTTCATTGTCGGTGTGGTTTTTAAAAACCCTTTTCTGGATAGTTTTCGGTTTTTTCTCTTCCCGTTTCACTACTTTTTTGGAAGTTTCCCTGTTGCTTTCCCAAACGGCTGTCCCTTTGGCAATCGCATCAAAATCGCGCCTGGTCAGGATAGAGTTGGGATTGTACTCGATATCGGCACCAGAAAATTCATCTTTGTGCTTAATCAGCAGCCATTGGTTTTCGCCGCGCCCGTGCATTTCGACAAGTGCCCACGAACCTTTTAGCTTTTTTCCATGGAGCACAATTTTGATCGCACCCGAAGCCACTTGCTTTTTCATGATGGAATTGTGCTTTGAAACGGGTTCGTCTCCTTCCGGTTCATAGGTTCCGATGTCCCAGACCATCACGGTTCCGCCGCCATATTCGCCCTGCGGGATTGTCCCTTCAAAATCGATATAATCCATCGGATGGTCTTCTACATGCATCGCCAGGCGTTTGTCCTGTGGGTTTGCAGACGGACCTTTAGGCACCGCCCAACTGACCAGAACGCCATTAATCTCCAGACGAAAATCGTAATGCAGGTGAGAGGCGGCGTGTTTCTGCACAACAAAGCGAAGTTCACCCTTAGAAGTTTTCCGGGTTCCTTTGGGTTCGCTTGTTTTTTTGAAGTCGCGTTTCTGGTTGTATCGTTCTAATGCCATACTTTAGTTCTTTATCGCCTTGAGGCTGGCTTTCAGCTGTTCCAATAAATCGTCTGCTTTGGCAGTTTTGGCTTTTGCCCGCCGTTCTTTGAGCACAGGTGTTTTTTTATTGGGCGCCGCCGATTTTTTCCTGATGAGTTTGAGGAGTTCCTCTTTGTAAGTGTCTTTGTATTTTTCGGGCTCGAACTTGTCGGTGAGTTGGTCAATGATGGTCATCGCCATATCGAGTTCCTTTTTGTTGATGTTGATTCCGCTGGGAAGTTTGACTTCGGAAGGATCGCGCAAATCCTGGTTGAACCTGATCTGTATCAACAGGATCGCATGATCTTCTACTTTCAATATCCCCAAATGTTCCGACTGCCTCAGGATAAATTTACAGAGGCCGACTTTCCCCGATTTCTTCAATGCGGCATGAAGGAGTGCATAGGTTTTGGCGGCAGCCTTTTCAGGTTCGACGATATAAGGTTTTTCGAGGTATTGCGACGGAATCTCATCTTCGATTACGAATTCGAAAATATCGATCGTCTGTGTCTTTTCAGGCATCGCCCTTGCGATTTCATCCTTATCAAGTACGATGTAGTCGCCGTTTTCCTTGCGGTAGCCTTTTGCGATTTCGTCCCATGGCACTTCCTTGCCGTCTTTTTTGCACACACGCACATATTCGATGGCGCAATGGTCTTTTTTTCGGATCATATCGAGGTCGATGCGATGCGTTACCGAGCCGCTGTAAAGGCGAACCGGAATATTGACGAGTCCGAAACTGATACCGCCTTTCCATAGTGCTTTCATGATTGGTCTTTTTGTGGTTTTAACAAATTTCGTTTTTAACCGCAAAAAACGATTTACACGAATTGGATTAAAGGTTATAACATTAGCACCGAAGTGTTAATCATACAAACATCGGGTTGAATTGTATAAGGAATTTGAAAGATAAAAAGGAGAATTTTGGGAGGAACTTTAACTACTGTCGTTATGGCCAATTTAAATCCGATAAAAGGAATCACTTCCAAACTTTGGCTACAGGCCAAAATAACGTATTGGAAAATCAGGCTTGTCACTTCCGGTCTGATGAAAAATTAGTTATGTCTGTAAGCTATTTATTTACCGCCGCAAATGCACCTACCCAAATGGCTATCGCAAATACCAAAACTTGCTTTTTTATAGATGACGACGATGATGATCGTGACTTTTTCTGCACGGCCATGAAAGCGATCGAAACTGAAATGGAATGTGTCTTTTCAAAAAATGGTCATGAGGCCATCGAAAAATTAACAGGCAATCCTGATTTCACACCCAATTTCATTTTCATGGACATGAATATGCCGCTCATGAACGGAAAGGAATGCCTTGAGATTATTACGGAAATTGAAAGGCTGAAACACACCAAAGTCTACATTTATTCCTCTTCCGGAAATCCCAAATTAGTGGATGAATTATTGTCTTTAGGCGCTACAGATTTCCTGATCAAGCCTTCTACAATGACCGACCTCAAGCAGATGCTCAAAGATGTGCTCACCTAAATTGCAATGGTTTGAAATGCAATATGTTAAAACATTCATTTTAACATGATTTTCAAAAATACCTTCGTACATTTATCAAACGGTTCTGATTGGTTAATGAATATAATACTCTTTAGCATTTATAAAGAAAGTAATTCATACTTATCAAATTTTTATAATGAACTGATAAATAATAAATCAGAACCTATTAAATGAGGAAGCTTGAAAGAGCTTCCTTTTTTTATTTAGAACGGATAGCCGATGGCAAGGTTGAATACGAGGTTTTCCCTTCTCCACGGACCATTTCCGAATGCGACCTTATCAATCACCCAGCGCTGTCCGTCGGGCAGGTAAGGTTTCCGGAGCGGAAATGCCAGATCAAGCCGAAGCACCAGAAACGACAGGTCGAAACGCAAACCCGCTCCGGTTCCCACGGCAAGTTCGTTTAAGAAATCACCCGAAAACTTTGCACCCGGCTTATCTGCATTTTCATTGAGCAGCCATACATTCCCGGCATCGATAAACACGGCGCCGTTTACGACACTAACAATTTTCGCGCGGTATTCGGTATTGAGTTCGAGTTTTAAATCACCAGATTCATCAGGCAGGAACGAATTCTCATCCACGGGCGCTTTCCAGGTTCCTGGCCCGACAGACCTGGCGCGAAAGGCCCGGATGCTGTTGGTTCCGCCAACGAAGAATTGCTTGATGAACGGCATGTCGTTTGAATTCCCGTAAGGCAATCCTGCACCAACAATAATACGGCTCGCCAGTTGGGAATTGTCGCCCAGTTTGAGGTAATGCCTGAATTCTGTTTCGGCCTTCACAAACTGGCTAAAAGGAACATTCAGGATGCTGATCGTATCGCCTTTGCGGATATTGGCTCCGGTTACTAATCCGGTCAAACCGCCTGATTCTTCAAGGCTTCCTTTGAAATAGATCGTATTCTTTTTCCTTTTTTGCATCGTATTCGTATACGTGTAGGAATAAGTCGGACCGAAAATGAGCTGTTTCTCAATTACCTTTTTTAATGCTGGTACAGAATCGGCCTGCTTTTGGTACAGTTCGGAAACATTTGTCGAACTCACATAAATGATTTCAAGCAGGTTCAATTGATGTTCTTTTCGGATGTTTTCCTTAAACTGGTAGCCATACGAACCTTTGAAAGTATTGAGGCCGTAGAGCTTGATCCTTTTCTGGAATTCATAACCGAGACTCGCTTTTGTCCGCGGCACAAACCCGCCCGAAGATTCCACTTTTACAAAAGGCGCAATAATCCTTGGCCAGAACAAACTCGCTTCGCCACCGACACGGTAGACATTAAAACCTTTATTCTGCCCGGAAACCTGTACTTCGAGTCCGCCGAAAGCCGTCAGCGTCAGCAACTCCGCGCCTTTAAATGCGTTGCGGTGGCTCCAGTTGATGTTGACTTCCGTTCCTGTATAATTCGCAGAATTCGTTTTCCCAAGCACTTCAAAACGGAATGATTTCTTAGGCAGCGGCGTCAGGAAATAATAGGCGTCGAGCGTATTCTCAAATTTATTGGAAACCTAG
>DATHGE010000089.1:0-4207 GCA_035317805.1 Flavobacterium sp.
ACGGGACAATACAGTTGTTGCATCCAGGTGGGCAAAGGTTGTTGCCGGAGCCGGATCCGTTAAGTCATCTGCAGGAACGTAAACCGCCTGTACCGATGTAATGGAACCTTTATTTGTTGATGTGATACGCTCTTGCATCGCACCCATTTCTGTTGCCAATGTTGGCTGGTAACCTACCGCAGAAGGCATACGTCCTAAAAGTGCAGAAACCTCAGAACCCGCTTGTGTAAAACGGAAGATATTGTCTACGAAGAACAGTACGTCTTTTCCTTGGTCTGTACCCGCTCCATCACGGAAATACTCGGCTATGGACAATCCTGAAAGTGCTACACGTGCACGTGCTCCAGGTGGTTCGTTCATTTGGCCGAAAACGAAAGTCGCTTTAGAATCGCGCATTCCTGGTTTGTCTACTTTGGAAAGATCCCATCCGCCTTCTTCCATTGAATGCATGAAAGCGTCGCCGTATTTGATAATTCCCGACTCGAGCATCTCGCGAAGCAAGTCATTTCCTTCACGTGTTCTTTCTCCTACTCCTGCGAATACCGAAAGTCCACCGTGACCTTTTGCAATATTGTTGATCAACTCCTGGATCAAAACCGTTTTACCAACACCTGCACCACCGAACAAACCGATTTTTCCACCTTTTGCGTAAGGCTCGATCAAATCGATTACTTTGATACCTGTAAATAAAACTTCTGACGAAGTTGATAAATCTTCAAATTTTGGAGCCGGACGGTGAATTGAAACACCATCATTACCGGCTTTTGGCAAATCTCCCAAACCATCGATCGCATCTCCGATTACATTAAACAAACGGCCGTAGATATCTGCGCCGATCGGCATCTGGATCGGAGCGCCTGTCCCAACCACTTCGTACCCTCTGCTCAAACCGTCAGTCGAGTCCATAGAAATGGTACGTACTGTGTTTTCACCGATGTGAGATTGTACTTCAAGTACCAATAAAGTACCGTCTTTTTTAGTGATTTCTAACGAATCATAAATTTTTGGAAGTTCAACATCCTTACCGTTGAATACTACGTCCACTACCGGACCAATGATTTGCGCAACTTTTCCTATTACTCTTGACATTGCTTATGTATTTATTAAATAGCTATTTAGGTTTGGGAAATCTGAGGCACAAAACACCTCTTTTTTCCGAGTGCAAAGATAATTTTTTAAAATATAAAATCAATAAATTTTTGATAAAAAAATATTGAAATTTTGCGGTATTGTTCGTATTCGGAAATTAAACAGAAAAAAAGGCCGTTCCAAAACAAAAAGCCATCCGTTTAAAGATGGCTTTTTTATGATTCTGATAAATGCTTTTATGGAAACGTCACCGGCATCAGATTCGTATAATTGTCTATGTTCACCAAAGGCAGGTTGGAACCGTAAGTCGTATTGATCGCCTTTACGAATTCATTCGCAATCAACGCATAACCTCTTGCCGTCGGATGCACGCCATCGAGTGAGAAAGCCTGGCCGAATACCAAAGCTGAGGTCAACGTATAGCTGTTACTCGTAATTCCGGTAGTAGCCAATCTGGTCATCAATGCATTCGCGTCAACAATAGCCAGGCCTTTTGACGAAGCCACCGTGGCGATTGTCCCGTTGTAGGATTCTGTAGCGGCCCTGAGTTCAGCGATTTCGGTCGGGATCAAAATGTGCTTGTCTTCCAAAGGATAGGTGATTCCGTATTTGTTCAACGGAGCCGGGATTCCGGTTGGAGCCGCGCCGATTGCCGATTGCGTAGTCAATAATACTAAATCTCCGGTTTTTGCCTGTCTGGCCTGACCGAAAATCTGTCCGTAGAAAGCTGCGGTCGGAGCGCCTAGTGTTGGCGTGAACGCTGCCGTTAATTGTGCCGATAAGTTGGTCAGTGATTCGTCTTTGATCAGCAACGGATTACCTCCTGTGGCTGACAACAGGTTGATCCTGTCTCCCTGTCCGAAAGCCGTAAGCGCCGCTTTCAAAGGCCCGTACAATTGTGCATTCAATGCTGAGATATTCGCCTGTCCGACAGCTTCGTCTCCACCACCGATGGCTATCGCCGTAAGCGGATTGATCGGAACGGTCGTAAAGAAAGGAATATCTGTCACAAAAGGAATATTCGCCACGACACCTTTCGCGCCGCCTGAAGTTAACGTTGCAACCAAAGCGCCGTAAGTTCCGTCAAAACCAACACCCGGAGCGCCTGTAGTTGGCGTAATCGGATCTGTTCCGTCACCACCTGTTGTTGCGTAACCCAGGACATCGTTGTTTCCGGTCCAAAGCGAAAAGAAAGTCGGGTTTTGCGCCATCGCATCGCCCAGGATACTGGCCGTTGGCGAAGAGGCGAAACGCACGAAATAAGGATTTGCTGTTTTAGGGTTGGTGAATAAACCCGCTACATTTCCGTAGCCCGGAGCCAAAAGATGGAAACTCTTTGCGCCCGGAACGCCCATGTTGTTGAACGGTCCGGTTAATGGTGTGCTGATTTCGGTTGTTGGCATTCCCGGAAGCCTTACCGGCCCGGCGCCGTCAAAGATGAGTCGGTTTTCTGTAATGACATTGCCGCCCAGAAGCAAACCGCCGGTGTTATCGCTCACGTATGGGATTCTGAATTCCCCGCCGCCTGCAAGCTGAAGCTGTCCCGAAAGAATGTTTGTCCACGAATTCTGCTGGCCCGCGATATACAGCGATCCATCAGAATAACCTGCACAAAGCGAATTTCCTAAAGCGACATAGTTGGAAAAATCAGCCTGTCCCGAAGTGACCGGAACCGGTGCCACAACTTCATCATCGTCATTATTACATGCCGCGAAGGTTAACGAAACCAATAGCAGCCATTTGAAATTTTTTATCATAATCGTAATATTTTTATTTTATTGAAATGATTAAGGGTTGATTGTCCATGAAACAAACCACTGCTGTCCGATAGCGCCCGCTCCGATAACCTGGATGTAATCTTCTCCGAATAGATTATTCGCCCCAAGCTTGAATGCCGACTTGATTTTAGGGAAAGCCAGAGTCACCTGTGCATCCAACACCGTGTTTTCAGGAACGATACCATCGGCAAAAGAAGACTGCCATAAGTATTCGTCGCTCCATCTTACATTGGTATTGAAACCTAACTGGATTGTCGAATTTTTAATCAGGCTGTCATTTCCGATCGATCCTTTTACGCGGTGTTTCGGCGTATTGAAACCCGGAATGAAATCAGGGTCTTTTGCTTCGTCATAGGTGAACTCTGCATAGTTGTAGTTGACGCCGACTTCGAAATTACGGTACACTTTTTTGCTCAATCCGACACCAAAACCGGTAGAAGTCACTTGTGTTTTAGAATTCGAATACACCTGGAAAGTCCTTAAATCGTTATTATTGATCGCGTCGACAGCTGTCTGCGTTCCAATCGTTCCGTAATATGGTGTGTAAACCCTTGACTGGTTCAGGAAGTCATTGTAGATGTTGTAATATCCGTTGATATCGACCGATAAATCGTTATTTACAACCGAGCGGTAACCCAATTCAAATGCCTGAACCTGCTCTGGTTTCACCAATCCGATATTCGCTTTCTGCAATACAGACGCATCGCCGCTGGCGCGGTAAGCCTGAACCGAAGGAATCGTGAAAGAGTTGTTGTAAGCCATATCTCCGTTTAACGTTACCTGTGCAGGCTGCCCGGCTGTAATTCCCGCCTGGCTCACGTCTCTTTCCTCAGTATATCTTGTAAGATTGTCAGGCGCAGAACCGATTAAAGCATAAGGCCCCAAATCAAGACCAATGTACTGGTCCTGGGTTGTCGGGTTCCTGAAACCCGTTTGGTAAGAAACCCTGAAGTTGTGGATTTTGTTTGCTCCGGCAGAATAAACGAATGCTACCCTTGGAGAAACGAAACCTTTGAAATTCTGGCTTTTGTCGTAACGGATAGAAGCGGTGAATTTCAACCTTTCGTCTTTGGTGAATTTTTTCATGAATTGTGCGTAAGCGCCGTATTCATCATATTTGATCGGACTGTCGAAATCGGTGAAGATCGTTCCTTCAGAATCCATCACATATTCCCTTAACGAACCACCAACCTGGATTTCGGCGAATTTGATTTCATTCTTGAAATTGTAATTGGCATCACCATGGTATAATTTGGAATGGTCAGTAAATTTGGCTCCGGTTTTAAGGCTTGGGTCAGTGATTACAGATGCCAAAGCTGCTTTAAATTCTGGTGTTCCAG
>DATHGE010000090.1:0-4367 GCA_035317805.1 Flavobacterium sp.
CATCCGTAATAACCGTAACCGTAATAAGGGTATGGATTATAACCGTAGCCATAATAATTAGGTCCGTACCAGGAATTCCATCCCCAACCTAAATTCCATCCCCAATAGCCGGAATACCAATTGTTATATCCCCAACCGTCATTGTAAACATTTACGGTTACGTTTTGAGGATCGCTTCCCCAGCCTGAATAGCCGGAACTGTAGCTTTCGCTGTTGTTTTCTGAATTCTCGTAATTATCTGATTTGTAGTTTTCTACATCGGTAAAAATCTGATCCTGGTCATTGTTGTCCTGCAACGAACCGAAATATTCTTTATAACCGTTATTTTGGGAATTGTTCTGATTTGAATTTTCTGACCCGGATCTTCCGGAACCTCCGTAAATTCCGTCCCTATCATCATTTGTAGTGCTTTGATAGGAGCCACAGGAAGTAAAAAGAATGCCTAAAAATCCAAATAGCGAGTAAACAGAAATTTTTAATATTGAAAAATAATTAGTTTTCATATCTGTAGCAATTTTTATTGTTGGACTATACAAAAATAGTTAGTTTTGCTGAACTATTTAGTTAAATTACGTTAAACAATTTTTGTGCCAAAAGAGACGCTATGAGCAAGAACCTGACGACAAGAGAAGAAGATTATTCAAAATGGTATAACGAACTGGTTGTCAAGGCCGATCTCGCCGAAAACTCGGGCGTGCGCGGCTGCATGGTTATCAAACCCTATGGTTATGCGATTTGGGAGAAAATGCAGGCAGAATTGGACCGGATGTTTAAGGAAACCGGCCACAGCAATGCGTACTTTCCGTTGTTTGTCCCAAAGAGCATGTTTGAGGCAGAAGAAAAGAACGCCGAAGGCTTTGCAAAAGAGTGCGCTATCGTTACGCATTACCGACTCAAAAACGATCCTGACCGGCCAGGAAAACTAATGGTGGACCCGAATGCAAAATTGGAAGAGGAGCTTATTGTGCGTCCAACCAGCGAGGCAATCATTTGGTCAACATACAAAGGCTGGGTGCAATCCTATCGCGATTTACCTTTGCTGATCAACCAGTGGGCAAATGTCGTGCGCTGGGAGATGAGAACGAGATTGTTCTTAAGAACCGCCGAGTTTCTTTGGCAGGAAGGCCATACGGCACACGCGACAAAAGTTGAGGCGATTGAAGAATCTGAAAAAATGATGCATGTCTACGCCGATTTTGCCGAAAATTTCATGGCAATTCCGGTAATCAAAGGTTTGAAAACAGAAACCGAACGTTTCGCCGGAGCCGAAGAAACCTATTGCATCGAAGCCTTGATGCAGGACGGAAAAGCGTTACAGGCTGGAACCTCGCACTTCTTGGGACAGAATTTCGCCAAAGCTTTTGATGTGAAGTTTGTCAATGCCGAAGGGAAGCAAGAACACGTCTGGGGAACTTCCTGGGGCGTTTCTACGCGTTTGATGGGCGCTTTAGTGATGACGCATTCGGATGATAAAGGGTTGGTTTTGCCTCCGAACCTGGCGCCAATCCAAATCGTAATCGTGCCGATTTACAAAACAGATGAAGAGTCTGCTGCGATTACCGAAGCGGCGCATACATTGGTTGCCCAGTTCAAAAAAATGAATATGTCTGTCAAATTTGATGACCGGACTACACAAAAACCAGGATTTAAGTTTGCAGAATGGGAACTGAAAGGCGTACCTGTACGAATCGCCATCGGTCCAAAAGACCTTGAAAACGGCACTTTTGAAGTGGCCAGAAGAGATACGCTCACCAAAGAAGTCGTTTTGAAAGACAGTATCGTCAATTATGTAAATGATTTATTGGAGCAGATCCAAACCGATTTATTCAACAAGGCTTTGGATTACAGAAACACGCACATCACCGAAGTCTCTAATTTTGAAGAATTTAAGGACGTGCTTGAAAACAAAGGCGGCTTTATTTCCGCACATTGGGATGGAACTGCCGAGACCGAAGAAAAAATAAAGGAACTTACCAAAGCAACGATCCGATGCATCGCTTTAGACAGGGTAGAAGAGGCCGGAAGCTGCGTGCTTACTGGTAAGCCATCAACTGGAAGGGTGCTTTTTGCGAAGGCATACTAAAAAAATATAAAAAAAATTACATCAGCTATTGTACGGATAAAAAATAGTTGTATTTTTGCATCCGCGTTACAGAAGCAGGCCCGTTCGTCTATCGGTTAGGACGCCAGGTTTTCATCCTGGTAAGAGGGGTTCGATTCCCCTACGGGCTACAAGTTCACAATAAGATTGAAAGAGATTAACAAACACTAGAGGAATAATGGTCCGTTCGTCTAGGGGTTAGGACGCCAGGTTTTCATCCTGGTAACAGGGGTTCGATTCCCCTACGGACTACAATAGTTTAAAACATATTTAAGAAAAAATGGCAAATCATAAGTCAGCACTAAAAAGAATCAGAAGCAACGAAAAGAAAAGGGTATTAAACAGATACCAACATAAAACCACTCGTAATGCGATCAAAGCATTAAGATTGTCTACAGATAAATCAGATGCTTCTTCTAAGTTGTCGGCTGTCATTTCAATGATCGACAAATTGGCTAAGAAAAATATCATTCATGATAACAAAGCATCTAATTTGAAATCTAAATTAACGAAACACGTTACTAAATTGTAATTATACAATTTTAGTTATATATAAAAAAAGCGTTCAGATATTGAACGCTTTTTTTATGCTTTATACTTTCGTTAAAATATTTTCTTCAAATCCTCCAACATGTCTTTTGTAATGGGTTTCGACAGGAAGTCAATCACCATCGGATACGTTTTCGATTTGGCGATATCTCTTGGGTCAATCGTAGACGAAAGCACAATCACCTTCGTTTCCTTAAACAGCGTCGTGTAATCGCTTTGGGAGAAGTGATCCAGAAACTCCCAGCCGCCCATAACTGGCATGTTCAAATCCAGAAAAATCAATTTCGGGTAACGGCTGATTTCTGCCCCAAGATTGTTCAGCTTCAATTCGTCAAAATAATTTATGGCATCTTCTCCGTTTTGTGCCGTAACGATCTCGTGTGCGAAGGAAGATTTAGAGATGACCATCTTACACAACATCAGCGTTATCGGGTCGTCGTCTACACATAAAATTAAATCCAGCATGCTATTGTTTTTTATTTTTTGAATGTTATTGTAAATGTCGTGCCTTTGTCGACTTCGCTTTCCACCTGGATGCTTCCGCCCATGGTTTCCACCTGCGATTTCACCAGATACAGTCCAAGGCCTTTACTGTCCGGGTAATTGTGGAATCGTTGGTACAGCCCGAAAATCTTATCCCTGTTGCGTTCCATATCAATGCCAATTCCGTTGTCTTTGAAGATTAACGTGATGTCGTCGCCGACTTCCTTTGACGATACGTAAATCCGCAAAGTCCTTTTGGGAGATCTGTATTTGATCGCGTTGGTAAACAGGTTCAGCAAGATGCTCTCCAGATAGGCCTTATTGATATTCAGGATGGTGACTTTCTCGAGTTCAATTTTAAGGATTGGCTTATGCAAACTTATTAAAAAACTCAATTGGTTGAACACGTTTTCGAAGACATCTTTGATCAAGACCTCTTCTTTCTGTATCGATGGGTTGTCTTTGATGATGACCACTTTCACCAAATCATTGATCGTCTCATTCAACAAATGTGTCGAGGTCGAGAAACCGTTCAGGATTTCCTTCAGTTCGCCGTTTTCAACCGGAATATCTTCCATCAGGTTCAGCAATCCGGTCAGATTCGACAGCGGCGCCCTGAGGTTGTGCGACGTGATATAGGAGAATTGTTTCAGGTCCTTATTGTTCTGCGTCAGCTCGCGAATCAGCTGCTCTTTCTCCTTTTCCTGCTTTTTCTCTTCGGTGATGTCGCGTTGGATCGAAATCCAGTGCGAATGGTCGCCATCGGAATTCGTAATCGGGATCATCGAAAAATTAATCCAGTATTCTTCGCCGTCTTTTTTATGGTTGAGCGTCTCAAATTTGAATTCCTCTTTCGCGCGCAATGCCTGTGATAATTTCTTAAAATCCTGCCGGATCGATTGCCTTCCCATAAAAACCGTCGGCGCTTTCCCAATCACTTCACTCGCTTTATAGCCGGTCATTTCTGAAAAAGCCGGGTTTACGAATACGATTTTCGGAATGCCTTTGTTTGATTTTTCCGACTCGGTAATGATCACCGAATCTTTGGTTTGCGTAATCACGGTTTCGAGCAATTTCAGTCGCTGCTCTTCTTCTTTCTGCTTTGTAACATCCTGGATTGCTCCGATCATCCGGGTCGCAATACCATTTTCATCGGTCACCAGAAATCCCCTGTCGAATACATATTTGTAGGTTCCGTCGGCAAATTTGAATCGGTATTCATCTTGCCATTTCT
>DATHGE010000091.1:0-17240 GCA_035317805.1 Flavobacterium sp.
TTCGCTATGCGGCCTCCAGCCCAGGTCCGAAACCGGTTTCGAGCAAGCCGTAGCCGCGCCCAAAACGCCGGCCAGTTCTTCGAGCATGCCCCAGTTTTCCGGGCCTTTCATGCCACGTCCGCCAGAAACGACAATATCTGCGTCGGCGATTGTGACTTTCCCCGAGGATTTCTCAACCGATTCCACTTTTACGCCAAAATCATTCTCGCCAATCGCCGGGTTGAAATCCTCTTCGGTTAAGTTAGAAGCATTCTCAAAAACGCCGTAAGAATTTTTAGCCAACCCCAAAACCTTCACATCGGTGCTGATTTCGGTAATGTTGAACGCCTTGTTCGAAAACGCATTCCTTTTTACCTGGAATGGCGAAGTGCTCACCGGCAATCCAACAACGTTCGAAGCGAAACCTGCGTTCAAAGCCACCGCCACCAAAGGCGCAGCATACAAACTGTCGGTTGTAGACGACATTAAAACCAGTTTCACATTTTCTTTTTCCGCAGCCTGTTTGATGACGTCCGCGTAGGCTTTTGCCGTGAATCCCGATAATTTATCACTGGTCACTTTCAAAACCTTATCCACGCCGTATTTCGACAATTCGGATACATTCCCTGCGTTTACGGTCACAGCGGTCACCGAAGTTCCCATAGATTCCGCTACTTTTTTGGCATAGGAAGCCAGCTCGAAAGCCACTTTCTTGAATTTCCCTTCTGCCGATTCTGCATATATTAATATAGACATGATTTGTAATTTAAATATTTTTATTTTTTTGGCGTGCCCCTGCGGGTCGCGCTTTCGGCTGCACGCGGTGCTTGCCTCAATCGCTCACGCAAACTCCAGTTCCTAGATTACTTTCGCCTCGTTGTGCAACGCATTGATCAATCCGTCGATATCGTCGGCAGCGAACAATTTTACCGCTGATTTTGGCGCCGGTTTTTCAAATTTCACCGCTTTCGTTTCAGAAGAAGCCGAAACTGGTTCTAAAATCGTCAACGCTTTCGTCCTTGCGGTCATGATGCCGCGCATATTCGGGATTCTCAAATCTTTCTCTTCCACCAGACCTTTTTGCCCGCCGATAATTAAAGGCAAAGAAGTAGCAACGGTTTCTTTTCCACCGTCGATTTCTCTGGATGCCTTTACGTTGTTTCCGTCAACGGTCAAAGAAATACACGAGTTCAGGAAGTTGTAGCCTAAAATTCCGGCCAGCATTCCCGGAACCATTCCGCCGTTGTAATCGAGAGATTCCCTTCCGGCAATGATCAGGTCGTAACCGCCATTTTTGATGACTTCGGCGAGTTGCGTCGCCACGAAAAAACCGTCGGTCGGCTTGGCGTTGATGCGGATCGCTTCATTGGCGCCGATTGCGAGCGCTTTTCTTAAAGTCGGCTCGGTATCAGGACCGCCAACATTTACAACAGTAACGTTCGCGCCTTGCTGCTCCTGGAACCAGATCGCTCTTGTGAGGCCGAATTCGTCGTTCGGGTTGATCACGAATTGCACGCCGTTGGTGTCGAATTCGGAATCGCCATTCGTAAAATTGATTTTGGAAGTAGTATCAGGCACGTGGCTGATGCAGACTAATATTTTCATTTTTTTAAATTTTATTGTGTAATTGCGGGCACGAAATTAAACATTTATTTTTAAAAAAGTACTATGCATGCATAATAATATGGTGCATTATATCGATTTCGTGACCCGTTTTTAGCCCCGATTGGAAGCGATATCCTTTTGGCCGCTTCTTTTGCGGACGAAAGATAAAGCGGAAAGCGGGATTGGCTCCCGACAATTTAAACCAATTTTATGCTTTTACTTGTTTAAAATATTTATTTTTGCTGTTCAAAATTACAGACATAACATATTATATGAGAACGATACAATTCAGGGAAGCGATTTGCGAGGCGATGAGCGAAGAAATGCGCCGCGACGAAACGGTCTATTTAATGGGCGAGGAAGTGGCGGAATACAACGGGGCTTATAAGGCTTCCAAAGGAATGCTGGACGAATTTGGTCCGAAACGCGTGATTGATACGCCGATCGCAGAGCTTGGATTTGCCGGAATTGCAGTAGGCTCGGCGATGAACGGCTGCCGCCCGATTGTAGAATACATGACATTCAACTTCTCTTTGGTTGGTATCGACCAGATCATCAACAACGCGGCAAAAATGCGCCAGATGTCGGCCGGACAATTCCCGATGCCGATGGTTTTTCGCGGCCCGACGGCTTCAGCGGGACAATTGGGCGCGACGCACTCACAGGCTTTTGAGAACTGGTTTGCGAATACGCCTGGTTTGAAAGTCGTTGTCCCGTCAACGGTTTATGATGCGAAAGGATTATTAAAAGCGGCCATTCGTGACAACGACCCGGTAATTTTTATGGAATCGGAACAGATGTACGGCGACAAAGGCGAAGTGCCGGAAGGCGAATATACGATTCCGCTTGGCGTTGCAGACATTAAAAGGGAAGGAACTGACGTGACGATTGTATCTTTCGGGAAAATCATCAAAGAGGCGCACATCGCGGCCGAAGAATTGGCGAAAGAAGGCATTTCGTGTGAGATCATCGACTTGAGGACGGTTCGCCCGATGGATTACGAAGCGATCCTGACTTCCGTAAAAAAAACAAACCGATTGGTAGTTTTGGAAGAAGCCTGGCCGTTTGCGAGCGTTGCTTCTGAAATCACTTATATCGTCCAGGAACGCGCTTTCGATTTCCTGGACGCGCCGATCCAGAGAATCACAACCGCCGATACGCCGGCACCTTATTCGCCTACCTTATTGAAAGAATGGCTGCCGAACAGCAATGATGTTGTGAAAGCGGTTAAAAAAGTAATGTATAAGAAATAATTGATAATTAACAATTGATAATTGATAATGCTGTCGCCGAATAGACAACTTGTTTTAATTGTCAATTATCCATTATCCATTATCAATTAATTAAATTATATTTGAAACTTCATCAGAACACCTTGATGGAGTTTTTTTTTGCCTGTATGAAAAAAATATTACTGAGCTTTTGTTTCTTCCTGGCGTTTCTTAACGCAGCCTTTGCGCAAACCAAAGTCAGCGGTATTGTCGTTGACGATACGAACCAGCCGGTCCCTTATGCCAATGTGGTTTTTAAAGGCTCAAGCGAAGGGATTGTCACCAATGAGGACGGGCGTTTTTATATAGAGTCCGATAAAACCTATACGACTTTGATGGTCTCGTTTGTCGGGTTTGAAACCAAGGAAGTCAAGCTGCCAAAGGCGGTCAATTACGATTTTACCATTAAGCTCGGCAGCGGCGAAAACCTCAAGGAAGTGGTTGTCTATAGCGGGAAAACTTCCAAAAAGAACAATCCGGCGCTAGACATCCTTCGCAAAATCTGGGCGCGCAAGCGAAAGAATGGCTTGTACATGTTCAACCAGTACCAGATGGAGAAATATGAGAAAGTGGAATTCGACATGAACTCCATCGACAGCGCCTTTATGAAGAACAAGATTTTTAAGGGCATGGAATTTATCTTCAACCAGATCGATACGTCAAAAATCACCGGGAAAACATACCTGCCGATTTTTGTCAACGAGGCGCTTTCCAATGTCTACGGCGACAATAAGCTCGGAAAAGTCAAAGAAGTGCTGAAGGCGAACAAAAACTCTGGATTCAACACCAACCAGCAGATCATCGCATTTGTAAAGGACCTGTATTCCGATTACAATATCTACGACAATTACCTCACTTTTTTCGATAAAGGATTCACGAGTCCGTTGTCGAAAACGGGAATCGACGTCTACAATTATGTACTCACCGACAGCGCCTACATCGACAAGAAATGGTGCTACAATATTGTGTTTTATCCGCGACGCAAAAACGAGCTGACCTTTAAAGGTGATTTTTGGGTGAACGATACGACGTTTGCCATCAAGAATATCAATATGGCGGTGACGAAAAGTGCCAACATCAACTGGGTGAAGGACATTTACATCGAACAGGAATTCGAGGTTCTGAACGATTCGGTTTTCCTGCTGACCAAAGATTATATGATGTCGGATTTCGCCTTAAACAAAAGGGAAAAATCCAAAGGCGTTTATGGAAAGCGTACGACATTCTTCCGAAACCACGAATTCAACAAAGAGAAACCCAAGGATTTTTATAAGGAGGAAGTCAACTATGTCGACAAATCCGCTTTTGTCAAACCCGATGAATATTGGGAAGAGAACCGTTTTGAAAAATTAAGCAAAGACGAACAGGGCGTTTACCACATGCTCGATACGCTCAAAACCGTCAAGAAATTCAAGCGATTGTACAATCTTGTCGCGATTTTAGGAAGCGGCTATATCGAAATCCCGTCGCTGCATCTCGATTACGGGCCGATTTTTTCCACAGTCGGGTATAATGAGGTGGAAGGTTTTCGATTGCGCGCGGGCGGAAGGACCTATTTCGGGCCCGACGACCAATGGCGACTGCAGGGTTATACCGCTTATGGATTCGATGACGACAAATTCAAATACGGATTGTCCGGAAAATGGATGATCGATAAGAAAAGCCGCATTATCCTGTCAGGAGGAAACCGCCGCGATATCGAACAGATCGGTGCAAGTTTGACCACAACAAATGATGTTTTGGGAAGAAGCTTTGCGTCGTCGTCGCTGTTTTCAAGCGGCAGCAACGGAAAACTGACCAATATCAATCTGTCGACTTTCGGGTTTGAACTCGAGCCGGTCAAAAATTTAGTTGTCGGAACGCAATTTTCCTATAGAACATTAGAATCGGCGTCGCCAACATTCAAGCTCGATTATTACACCGACGATACGCACACGACCACACGAGGCGACGTAAAGCAATTCGAGGCCGCACTCCAGCTCGATTATACGCCCAACCGCAAAACCGTCGGGTTTGGGGTAGAAAGGGATATCGTCGACAGTCCGTATACAAGAATTTTCGTCAATTACGCCGCAGGCTACAAAGGCATCGCCGACAGCGATTTCGATTACCAAAGGTTGCAGGTTTATGTCAAACAGCCGTTGCTGATCGGGCCAATCGGAAGGTCGAATTTTATCGTAGAGCTCGGGAAAACTTTCGGAGCCGTACCGCTCGGACTGATGAGTATCGTTCCCGGAAACCAGACCTATTTCACTATCGAAAATACTTTCAGCAACCTCAATTTCTACGAATTCGTAGCCGATGAATATGCGACTTTCCAATGGGAACACAATTTTCACGGTAAGATTTTCGCGCGCGTGCCGTTGCTTCGGAAACTCAACTGGCGTGAAATTATCGGTGTTCGCGGCGTTTACGGAACCGTTTCGGACGAGAACAAAGCGATCAATGCTTCCGGATTGATTTATCGCGCGCCCGAAGACGTCTATTGGGAATACAGCGCCGGAATCGGGAATATCTTCAAGGTTTTCCGCCTCGATTTCTCATGGCGCGGCAATTACCTCGACACGCCCGATGCGCAGAAATTTGCGATTAAAGGGTCGTTTGGGTTCTATTTCTAACTTCAAACCGCGCACCGTCATTGCGAGCATAGCGAAGCAATCTGTTGCGGTTTCACGATAGTTTTCAGGAGCCATTTCCTGCTGTCCGCTCTATCTTTTTCTTGCTTGATTGCTTCGTTCCTCGCAATGACAAGCAAGAAAAAGGATGCCGCTTCCATCAGGGCTAGGCATTCAACATTCTTTAATTAACTTTGAGCGTTTAATGTTGAACAACGAACAACGAATTTTGAATTTTAGAACATGCAAGAAGCCATCGACTTCCTTTCCGAAAAAGAACCCATCTTTAAAACCATCATTGAAACCATCGGGCTTCCGAAAATCCCGTCGCGTCCGCAGGGTTTCCAGACCTTGGTGCTTTTAATCCTCGAACAGCAGGTATCGATTGATTCCGCGAAAGCGACCTTCAACAAACTCAAGACCAAATCGGAATATTTATCCCCGGAAGAATTATCGGCCCTGACCGATGCCGAATTCCGCTCCATTGGCGTAAGCCGCCAGAAAACGACCTATATTAAAGGGTTGGCAAATGCCGTGCTGGACAAAGCGATAGATCTGGAGAGCCTTCCGTCAAAATCTGCTGGAGAAGTCCGCGACGAGCTCATCAAACTCAAAGGCATCGGCAACTGGACGATTGATGTTTATCTCATGTTTTCGCTGCAATCGCCCGATATTATTCCGCTTGGCGATATCGCAGTTGTCAATACAATCAAAGAATTGCTCAACATCCACGAAAGGGAATTGATGGAAATCCATGCGCAGAACTGGAGTCCGCACCGCTCGATGGCCACCTATCTTTTATGGCATTATTACCTTCACAAACGCAACCGCAAAGTCGAATATTCGCTTTAAAAATAAGTCGCAACAAATTAACCCTCAAAAGTTGTTTTTTGTTAATGTTTTGTTACTTTTGCAGGCGATTAAATTAAGAACAAAAATTACATTTATGGGATCATTAATGATTTATGTGCCAATAGTGATGGCATTGATAGGCCTTCTTTTTATGGCGGCTAAAAGAGCCTGGGTTTTGAAACAAGACGCCGGCGACGGTAAGATGAAAGAGATTTCAGATTACATTTATGAAGGCGCTTTGGCTTTCCTTAAAGCAGAATACCGCTTATTAGCGATATTCGTGGTACTCGCGAGTATTGTTTTGGCCGGAATCACTTTCATTCCTGGTGTTAAAACCAATATATTAATTGTGGTTGCCTTTATTTTTGGAGCCTTTTTCTCAGCTTTGGCAGGGAACATGGGAATGAAAATCGCAACCAAAACCAATGTAAGGACTACACAAGCAGCCCGTACGAGCTTGCCACAGGCATTGAAAGTTTCTTTCGGCGGTGGTACCGTAATGGGTCTTGGCGTTGCGGGTCTTGCAGTTTTGGGATTGACTACATTCTTCATTGTATTCTTTAATGTTTTCATGCACGGAACATGGACTTCAACCGAGGACATGACTGTCGTTCTTGAAACATTAGCCGGTTTCTCTCTTGGAGCGGAATCAATCGCATTGTTCGCACGTGTTGGTGGCGGTATCTATACCAAAGCAGCTGACGTTGGAGCGGATTTAGTCGGAAAAGTAGAAGCCGGAATCCCGGAAGATGATCCAAGAAACCCTGCGACTATTGCAGATAACGTTGGAGATAACGTTGGCGACGTTGCCGGAATGGGTGCCGATTTATTTGGTTCTTATGTAGCGACTGTTTTGGCTGCGATGGTTCTTGGAAACTATGTGATCAAAGATATGGGTGGAAAAATCGAAGACGCTTTCGGCGGAATCGGACCGATCTTATTGCCGATGGCAATTGCAGGTTTCGGAATCTTATTCTCTATCATCGGAACGACGCTCGTAAAAATTACTGACGAAAATGCTAAAGAAGCACAGGTACAAAAAGCATTGAACATCGGAAACTGGGTTTCTATTGTGTTGACTGCTATCGCTTGTTTCTTCTTAGTACAATATATGTTGCCAACTAACATGAAAATGGGATTCTTCGGTGAAGGATTGCAGAATATCTCTTCAATGCGCGTATTCTATGCCACATTGATCGGATTGGTTGTTGGAGGAGCGATTTCTTCAGTGACGGAATACTACACAGGATTGGGAACCAACCCGGTTTTGAAAATCGTACAAAAATCATCAACAGGCGCCGGAACTAACGTAATTGCAGGTTTGGCGACAGGGATGATCTCTACGTTCCCAACGGTTTTATTGTTTGCTGCTGCAATCTGGTCTTCTTACGCTTTGGCTGGTTTCTACGGTGTGGCTTTGGCTGCTTCTGCGATGATGGCGACTACCGCGATGCAGTTGGCTATCGATGCTTTCGGACCAATCTCTGATAACGCAGGTGGAATCGCTGAAATGAGCGAATTGCCTAAAGAAGTCAGAACAAGAACAGACATTTTGGATTCCGTTGGAAATACAACTGCTGCAACCGGAAAAGGTTTTGCTATCGCTTCTGCGGCATTGACGTCTCTGGCTTTGTTCGCCGCCTATGTGACTTTTACGGGAATCGACGGGATCAACATTTTCAAGGCTCCGGTTTTGGCGATGCTGTTTGTCGGTGGAATGATTCCGGTAGTATTCTCTGCTTTAGCGATGAACTCGGTAGGAAAAGCAGCAATGGACATGGTGTATGAAGTACGTCGCCAGTTCAGGGAAATTCCGGGAATTATGGAAGGAACCGGAAAACCGGAATATGCAAAATGTGTTGATATTTCTACAAAAGCGGCATTACGTGAAATGATGTTGCCAGGAATCATGACGATCGGTTTTCCAATTGCAATCGTATTGTTGGGGAAATTGGTTTACATGAATGATGTCAATGCAAATTCATTGGTTGCTGAAATGTTGGGTGGTTATATGGCCGGAGTTACCGTTTCGGGTGTGCTTTGGGCTGTGTTCCAAAACAACGCCGGTGGCGCCTGGGATAACGCTAAGAAATCTTTCGAGGCTGGTGTGATGATTAACGGAGAAATGACTTACAAAGGTTCTGATGCGCACAAAGCGGCTGTAACCGGAGATACTGTTGGAGATCCGTTTAAAGATACTTCAGGTCCGTCGATGAACATTTTGATCAAACTGACCTGTCTGATTGGATTGGTAATCGCCCCGATTTTAGGGAACGGAAGCCACACGATGACAGAGAAAACCGCTACTTGTTGTACTGTTGAAGGCAAATGCGCTTCAATGTCTAAAGAAGAATGTCTTGCAAAAGGATGTACGAATCCAACCTGTGAGCACATGCATCCGACTGCAGTGGTTAAAGAAGAATCAAAACAAATAACGATCGAGAAATCAAATGTGGACGGAAAAGTACAGGCTACGGTTACTACAACTGTAAACGGTCAGACAGATGTTCAGAAATTCGAAGGGACTGATGCGGAAGTGCAGACCAAAATCGATTCGCTGAAATAAAATATTTTACAGCATACAGAAAGAGCCTCACGAAAGTGGGGCTTTTTTATTTAACAGAAAACCCGCCGTAAACCCATCCGAAATTTATAAATTTGGAAAACTAATAACTTATGCCATAACCATATGAAAAAAACTTTATTACTCATCGCTTTTTCATTTTTTACGGCCGCAGGATTTTCCCAGACAGACAAAGCCTGGACAGCTGCAGCCAATAAAAATATCAAAGCTTCCAAAAACACCGAAAGGCTTTCCTTTCCGACCGAATTCAAACTATTCCAATTGAATCCCGAGATGCTCCGCCAGGCGCTGCAAAATGCTCCAGCGAGAAATTTCACCTCAAAACAATCCGGGGTCATCATTTCACTTCCAAATACGGAAGGCAATCTTGAGAAATATGAAGTTTTTGAAGCTTCGAATTTCACAGCAGATCTGCAGGCGCAATTCCCAAATATCCGTTCTTATGCCGGAATCGGGATCGATGATAAAAAAGCAGTATTGCGCATGAGTGTTGGCGCGAAAGGAATCGAAGCGATGATTTTCCGTACGGACAAGCGCAATGAATTTATTGAAGCTTACTCAGCCGACGGCAGCGTATACGCGGTTTTCAACTCTTCAAGAAAAAAAGGTAACCTGCCATTTACCTGTTCGACAGAAGACAAAATGGTGGCAAAAGACATCAGCAAAAACGGGGAAACCAACCGTTCCAATACTTCTGAATTGCTCACATTCAGGCTGGCATTGTCTTGTAATGCAGAATACACCACTTTTTTCGGAGGTACTGTTGCCGGTGCATTGGAAGCGATGAACGCAACCATGACCAGGGTCAACGGGGTTTTTGAAACGGATTTTGCGATCCATATGAATATGGTCGACAATACTTCGGTGATTTATACAAACGCCGCAACCGATCCTTATACGAGCCTTGGCGCATGGAACGGTCAGTTACAGGCAACGCTTACCGCTAATATCGGCGAAAACAATTACGATATCGGTCACATGTTCGGGGCAACGGGCGGCGGCGGAAACGCAGGCTGTATCGGTTGTGTATGCGTTAACGGCCAAAAAGGAAGCGGCATCACTTCGCCAGCTGACGGAATTCCGGAAGGCGACAATTTCGATATCGATTATGTAGCACATGAAATGGGCCACCAATTCGGTGGAAACCATACTTTCTCAAACAATACCGAAGGAACAGGTGTAAATGTAGAACCGGGCTCTGGCTCAACGATTATGGGATATGCCGGAATTACGGCACAGGATATCGCGGCGCATTCTGACGATTATTTCGTATATGCGAGCGTCAAACAGGTTCAGGACAATATGGTTGGAAAAAGCTGTCCGGTCAGGACACCTTTAACTAATGTTGCGCCAGTGATGGATGCCGGTGCCGATTATATCATCCCGATCAGCACGCCATATGTGCTCACAGGAAGCGGAACCGATGCCAATGGCGATGCGATAACGTATTGTTGGGAGCAGAACGATTCGGCTAATGGAAGTTCACAGACGGGAAACAACAGCCAGGCTTCGCCAACAAAAGCGGGCGGACCGAACTGGAGATCATACGACCCGACCGCTTCACCGAGCCGTTATTTTCCGCCATTGGCAAGAGTGGTGAACAACCAGCTGACTTCAGTCTTTGGTTCGATTACGACCGAAGCGATAAGCTCAGTGGCAAGGGTTTGTAATTTCACCCTGACCGGAAGGGACAACATTCTCGGAGCGGGACAAACCGGTACCGATTTTATGAAAGTAACGACTACTGCGGCAGCCGGGCCATTTTTGGTTACTGCGCCAAACACTGCAGTATCTGTTGTAGCAGGAACGAATCAGGATATTACCTGGGATGTGGCCGGAACAACCGCTAATGGTGTAAACGCTACCAATGTGGACATTTTCCTTTCTACAGACGGCGGATTGACTTTCCCGATTTCATTGGCCAGTAATGTCCTGAACGACGGATTACAGACTGTCAATTTTCCGGATATACCCGGAACGACCAACCGCGTGATGGTAAAAGGACATAACCAGGTTTTCTATGACATTTCGAATACGAATTTCACAATTACCACTGCAGCGTCTACATTTACATTGGGCGCACCTATTGACACACAAAATTCTTGTCAGGGAACTGAAGTGATTTATGATCTTGGGTATAACATCCTCAACGGATTCAACGGGGCTACGACATTTACTGTTTCAGGCCAGCCTGCCGGAACAGTCGTTACTTTTACGCCAAACCCTATTGTAAATCCGGGAATCGTCGTTTTCAACATCAGCAACACGGCCGGGGCAACGCCGGGAAATTATCCGATAACGATTACAGGAACTTCGGGAACCGAAATCAAGACACTTACAGTATATTATAATTTATATGCTGCCACTTTCCCCGCAATGAGCCTTACAACTCCTGCAGACGCAGCCGTTACACAGCCGACAGCGCTTACTTTGACATGGGCCGCTAATGTCAATGCGACTTCGTATGACGTTCAGGTGGCGACAGACTCGGCCTTTACAACAGGACTTGTTGAAGCAACGGTAGACGTCAACAGTTATGATTTGACGGGACTGACTTCGGCGACTACTTATTACTGGAGAGTTTTACCTAAAAATCCATCATGCAGCGGTGAATTCAGCACACCGTTCTCTTTTCAAACGGGATTGGTTGCGTGTAATGTTTCGACATCGACAAACGTACCGATTGCCATTTCAACAAGCGGGATACCGACAGTCAATTCGACTTTTGTCGTAGCTGCAGGTTCAGGTGTTGTGATTTCCGACCTCAGTGTTTCTGTAAATATTACGCACACATGGGTGAATGATTTAATTGTGACTCTAATCAGCCCATCGGGAACGCAAGTCAGATTGGTAAACCGTCCGTGTAATAGTGTCGCGCTGAATAATATCGTCGCTACTTTTGACGATACGGCCATCGCGCTGATCTGTGCCAATAACCCTGCGGTTGGCGGTACGATACTTCCGGTAGATGTTTTATCGGCATTCAATGGACAGAATACGGAAGGAACATGGACATTGCGCGTTTCCGACAATGCCAACCAGGATGGCGGTGCGATCAACAGCTGGAGCATGAATATTTGCAGTACGACCGCTTTGGGCGTGGCGCAAAATGAGCTGAGTGAATTTGTGTTGTATCCGAATCCGAATAATGGAAACTTCAACATCCAGTTCAAATCAAACACGACTGAAGATATCAAAGTGAATGTACACGATATCAGGGGCCGTCAGATTTTTACAAAAACGTTTAAAAACACCGGACTTTTCAACGAGAATTTACAGTTGAACGGCGCCGCTAAAGGCATCTATCTGGTAACCGTTGAAAACGGGAACAACAAAGAAGTCAGGAAAATTGTGGTGGAATAATTTCCATACCTGCATAGAAAAAGCCTCATGAAAATGAGGCTTTTTTATTTTATAATCAATCGATTGGACTAAAACAGTCCGTTCAGTTCCGCATTGATCTTGTTCATAATCATCCCCAGATCTTCGGGATTGTTGACGAAATCAATATTGTCGACATCGATAATCAATAATTTTCCCTTATTGTAGGTCTGGATCCAGGCTTCGTAGCGTTCGTTCAGACGGCTCAGATAATCAATCGAAATGGAATTCTCATATTCGCGGCCGCGCTTGTGGATCTGGTTGACGAGATTCGGGATCGAACTCCGGAGGTAAATCAGCATGTCTGGCGCTTCCACCAAGGATTCCATCAATTCGAAAAGCGAGGAATAATTCTGGAAATCGCGGTTGGTCATCAAGCCCATCGCATGCAAATTGGGCGCGAAGATATGCGCATCTTCATAAATCGTCCGGTCCTGGATGATCTTTTTTCCGCTTTCGCGAATCTGAAGTATCTGACGGAAACGGCTGTTGAGGAAATAAATCTGCAGGTTAAACGACCAGCGTTCCATCTGATGGTAAAAATCGTCGAGGTAAGGATTGTCGACTACATCTTCAAAATGCGGTTCCCATTTAAACTGTTTCGCCAGTAAGCGTGTCAATGTTGTTTTCCCTGCGCCGATGTTGCCTGCTACTGCTATGTGCATTATGGTAGTGTGATTTTATAATTCGTAATTCCTTCTTTTGTAAAAATAGATAAAATTTGCGCTTCGCAATGAAAACTTTTAAAGGTTTTTTCATCAATCTGAAGTGCAAAATTTTTGTCGTTTTTCACATCGTGGGCATATAATTTGTCCGCTTTTGAATAGAAAAACCAGTTTTCGTTTACAATTTGAAAGTGGTCAAAATCGGAAACCGTTCCATATTCCGAAACCTTCCCGTAAACATCGCAGGCAAAGCGGTTTAATTTGTCGTCAATCCAATAAAAATAATTGAAATCGGATTCGTAATATCTGAGCCTTCCCGCAAAAGGCACCGTAATCGGCATATAATCATTTTTGAGGTAATCGAACAAGCCGATCTGCTGCGACAGGCTGTTGTAAATCCAAAGCCGGTTCTGCGAAGCCATTCCCGCTGCCGCCGCGACAATCGGAACGGTATTTTCGGAAAAAGGGATTTTCTGCGTTTCATTGAGCTGGTTGTCAAGGATAATCACCGTATTAAAACTTTCATAGAAAAGAACGATCCGCAGTGGATTCTGCAAATCGACTTTCCGTAGTTTTCCGAGCGCGAGGTTTTTGTATTGTAAGATCAGCGAATCTTTCTGTTTGTTGAACGTGTTGTTGACGATGAAATATTTCCAGCCGAAACTGTCATAGCCGACAAATGCGTCTGCCTTGAGCGCTTCCGAGTTGATTTTTGAAAGCGCAATCTTTTGCTGTTGCGCAAAAGCAACGGATGAGCAGAGGAAAAACAGTAGCAGCAGCGGATTTTTCATATTTGCTAAAATACGATTAAACATTTTATTATTCAAACGATATTTGACGCTGGGATGTCTGTTTCAGATGGGCAAAATACTGTTCAACAAATCCCTAAAATCTTTTAACAAAAACTTGGTAACATAAATAAAGCACTTTCGTCATATTTGTCTTGTAAAAAATAATGCACTTCCAATATGAAAAATTTACTCATTTTTTTACTGCTGACTTTTGCGTTTTTAGATCTTCACGCCCAGGATTTTCAAGGCATGGCGGTCTACGAATCCAAAACCAGCACTTCCGATATCAAATCGCGTTTTGAAGGCAACAAAGACATTACGCCCGAAATGCGTAAAATGATCGAAGAACGCATGAAGTCGATGTTTGAGAAAACCTTTATCCTCAATTTCGACAAAACGACCTCCATTTATAAAGAGGAAGAAAAACTCGATGCGCCCGGGCAGCAAAGCCAATTTGGCGGCGGCGTAAAGATGATAAGCTCGATGATGGGCGGCGGCGGAACTTTCTATAAAGACGTAAAGGCAAAAAATTACACGGTCGACAAAGAATTTATGGGAAAAGAATTTCTCGTTAAGGATTCGCTTCCGGATTTGAAATGGAAAATGGAAGGCGAGTCGAAGCAAATCGGCGGCTACAATTGTTTTAAAGCAACTGCGGTACGTCCGGTGAGCAAATCCGATCTCAGGAATATCAAACTCAAATCCGATAAAAAGGATCCGGCAAAAACGGAAGCCAAAGAGAAAACCACCAACATCATGGACGAACTCGAAATGCCGGAAAACATCACCATCACCGCTTGGTACGCACCTGAAATCCCGGTAAACCAAGGCCCGGAAAATTACTGGGGATTGCCCGGCCTGATCCTCGAAGTCAATGACGGAAAAACAACCATCCTGTGTTCCAAAATCGTGTTGAATCCAAAGGAAAAAGCGACCATCAAACCGCCAACAAACGGCAAAGCGATCTCCCAAAAGGAATACGACGAGACCGTAGTCAAAAAAATGGAAGAACTCAGGCAAATGAACCAAGGCCGCGGCGGTAACGGCGTGATGCAAATGCGCATGCCTTAATTCTCAACAGCTACAACCGCATGAAAAAACTCCTGTTGTTCGCTTGCCTTTTTGTGGCAACGTTTTCATTTTCCCAAAACATCAGGCTGGAAGGCCTCATCCTTGACAACGTCGGCAAACCGCTCGAAATGGCCAATGTCATGGCGGTCAATTCGGGTACGAAGGAAATGGATTCGTATGCGATTACGAACGACAAGGGAAAATTCCAGCTCACCTTAAAACAGAATTCCGTTTACACCGTAAAAGTCAGTTATCTCGGCATGCAGTCGAAAGACGTGACGGTGGCGACAAAATCCGAAAACATATCCCAAAATATCACACTCGAAGCGGGCGGAATCGAACTCCAGGGAGTCGAAGTCGTACGCGAAATGCCCGTTTCGATCAGCGGCGACACCATTGTCTACAACGCCGATTCCTTCAAGACCGGAACCGAACGCAAACTCGAGGACGTCCTCAAGAAACTCCCCGGAGTTGAAGTCAACGCCGATGGTGAAGTCGAAGTCGAAGGCAAGAAAGTCCAGAAACTCATGGTCGAAGGCAAGGATTTTTTCGATGGCGATACCAAACTCGGCGTCAAGAATATCCCGGCCGACGCGATCGATAAGGTTCAGGTTTTGCGAAACTACAACGAAATCAGCCAACTCAAAGGACTCGAAAACAACGAGGAAAGTGTGGCGATGAATATCAAACTCAAAAAGGGCAAGAAGAATTTCTGGTTTGGCGATGTGAATGCCGGAATAGGCGTAGGGCATGAAGACACGCGTTATGTCATCAACCCAAAATTGTTTTATTACAGTCCGGAATACAGCGTGAACCTGATTGGGAATTTCAACAATATCGGCGAATTGCCGTTTACGCCGCAGGATTATTTTAAGTTTACGGGCGGATTCAAGAACCTGATGAAAAAAGGCGGTACCGGTTTCAACGTGCCTTCCAACGACCTCGGATTGTCGCTTTTGCGGAACAACCGCGCCAAGGAAATCGAGACGCAGTTCGGCGCGACCAATTTCTCCTATAACATTACGAAATCATGGAGTATCAGCGGATTTGCCATCGTTTCTTCTACGATAACCGAATTGGAAACGCAATCACAAACTCTTCGGAAAGACATTGCGGGCGCGATCCAGGGCGAACAGGACGCAACCGTGACGGCGCAGAATACGCAGGAAGCGACGCATCAGAAAAGCAACCTCGGATTGTTCAAACTCAGTTCGACTTACAAGCCCGACGCGAAATTGCAACTGGATTACGATGTGTTGCTCAAGAAATCCAAACAGAACGAATTCACCGACCTGTTTACCGAAACGAATTCTTTTCTCGTCAATGAATCGCAATACATCAATACGGTCAAAAAGCAGGATCCGATTTCATTGAACCAGAACCTCAACCTGTATTATACGCTCGACGACAAGAATGTTTTCGCGTTCGAATTGCAAAATCTCTATCAGGATGAAGATCCGTTTTACAACGCCAATCTCGGCATCAATCCGTTTCCGGACGCGGGATTATTTGCAGACCAGTCGCGATACAATCTCAACCAGTCGCGTTTTGTAAAGACCAATAAGACCGATGCGAAATTCGACTATTATTACATGCTGACGCCGAAAAGTAACATCAATATTACCGTTGGCGATACCTATTCTTACCAGGATTTCGATTCGGGAATTTTCCAGATTCTCGATAACGGCAGCATTTCCGGGACACCTGATTCCGACAACAATGTCGATTACCGTTTCAACGACGTTTTCCTCGGACTCCATTTCAAATTCATTACCGGGAAATTCACTTTCAACCCGGGATTCAGCGTGCACCAATACAGCACTTTGAACAATCAGGAAAATGCAGCAACCAGCGATAGTTTCTTCCGGATTCTGCCCGATGTTTATGCGATTTACCAGATGAAAAAATCAGAATCACTGACGTACAATTATGCCATGACGACCGATTTTACCGATATCAGCAAACTCGCCGAAAGCTACGTCCTCAACAATTACAACTCGCTTTTCAACGGAAATCGATTGCTTGAAAATGCGCTCGTACAGACACATTCGCTGCGGTATTTCAAATACAACATGTTCAATTTTACCAATATTTTCGCATTCGTCAATTACAGCAAACGCGTCGATGCGGTAAAAACCAAGGCCGAATTTATCGGGACCAACCAGTCTTCCACGCCATACAATTCAAATTTCGCCGATGAAACCTTCACAGGAGTCGGGAATTACGGGCGTTCTTTCGGGAAATACAAGGCGTCGGTGAATGCGATGGTCAACTGGTCCAAATTCAATAATATCCGGATCACGCCGATCTTAAACCGCGAAGTGCCCGAATCCGTCGAATCGGTCACGCAGGGCTACACCGCCAAATTGGCTACGAATTACAAGACCTTTCCGAACCTCGAATTGGGTTATAACGTGACGATCAAC
>DATHGE010000092.1:0-2072 GCA_035317805.1 Flavobacterium sp.
CATATTCCCCGTCGTTGAAAATCGCATTGAGGGAATCGATGGTCGTGTAAACTAAATTTCGGTGTAATCTCATTTTCTGTAATTGAGGTGCAAAGGTAACACTTAATGGTGAAATTGCTGTTAAAACAAATACGCATAAAAAAACACTGTTTTGGGCAGTGTCTTTTATTGGATTTGAAATATTTGATTATTCGTTGTGGATCCTCGTGAGCATGATTTTTTCAGGCGGATGTAAAACCATCGGGAATTTTTCGATTTTGACCGAACTGCTGTCGAGACCGAATGCTTTCTCTTCCGATAAGCTTAATTTCTTGATCATGAAATAAGTGTTCATGATGATTTTCTCGTCCCAGCGCATATCGCTGTCGTTGGACAGGAATTTTTCGGAAAGTACAAATTTGAAATCGCCGATAATGTTGTTTTTGCTCAGGGATTCGTAACGGCTGGTTACGTCAACTTCGCCTTTTTTCACCATGTCGCGAAGCACTTCCTTAAACATGAGGTTGATTTTCGTTGGTTCGCGGAAACCCAGATTGAAATCGATACGAAATAAATCGTCTTTGATAATCTCGGTGACTTTGTATTCGGTTTTGTATGGTTCGCTGAGAATATTCACATGGACAAACCAATAGATGTCGGCGCGTTTGGGTCTTTTTTGAAGGATTGAGAACATTACTTTTTCTTCAATTTCATCAATACGTCCGGCGTTGGTCATATAAACGAGGTGCGTGGCATATTTTGGGATAGACAGGTCGACGCTCAACTCGGCAAGTACTTTTTTATAATCATCAATCTTAACGATTTTCGTGTAAGCTTTACTAATTTTCTTGGCTTTGAACCAGGTTGCCATGATTCCGATGAGCATACAGGCGATAAACAGCGTTACATAACCGCCGTGAGTGAATTTTTTGAGGTTGGCGATAAGGAAACTGATTTCGATAGCCATATAAATGATAATTACCGGCGTGATAAAATACCACGAAACCCGTTTCATGATCATGTAATAATTGAGCAGGATTGTAGTCATGATCATGCAAAGCACGATGGCCAGACCGTAAGCAGCTTCCATATTGCTCGATTCCTCGAAATGCAGAACAACCATAACACATCCGGCCAATAAAAGCCAGTTGATGGACGGAATATAGAGTTGGCCTTTTAATTCAGTAGGGTATTTGATTTTTACTTTTGGCCAGAAATTCAATCGCATGGCTTCATTGATCAGAGTAAACGAGCCGCTGATTAAGGCCTGGGAAGCGATTACGGCAGCGATTGTAGAGATTACGATTCCGGCTGGTTGGAACCAATCTGCCATAATAAGGTAGAACGGATTGCCATTTTTTCCTTCGCCCAGAGTCATTAAAGTCTGCCCTTCGTGCTGGATCAGGTAAGCCGCCTGTCCGAAATAATTCAGCACCAGCGTTGTCTTTACAAAAATCCAGCTGATGCGGATATTCTTTCTTCCGCAATGGCCCATATCTGAATATAAAGCTTCCGCACCTGTGGTACAAAGGAAAACGAATCCAAGGACATAGAATCCTTCGGGATGGATTTTCAGCAGATGGTAAGCGTAATAAGGATTGATTGCCCTGAAAACGTCCGGATGATCCATAATCTGGATGCCGCCCAGAACGCCTAGCATTCCGAACCACAGCAGCATCATCGGGGCGAAAAATTTCCCTACGAGTTTGGTTCCAAATTGCTGAATGGTAAAGAGCATGACAAGAATTCCGATGACAATCGGAACAGTATTGATGTCGGGATAAAAGGTACGGATTCCTTCTACGGCTGAAGAGACTGAAATAGGAGGTGTGATGATTCCGTCGGCGAGTAAGGCGCTACCGCCAATGATTGCGGGAATGATGAGCCATTTGACTTTCGTTCGCTTGACTAGTGCGTAAAGTGCAAAAATTCCGCCTTCACCATGATTATCTGCGCTAAGCGTAATCAATACATATTTGATAGTGGTTTGCAATGTCAGCGTCCAAAAGATACAGGAAACGCCACCGAGAACGATATCTGCATTTATGGTATGAAGCCCGATTATGGCTTTCATTACATATAGAGGAGAAGTC